>NZ_JBFBAD010000154.1:0-22227 GCF_040682075.1 Actinoplanes sp. NPDC051411
GCGCTTCCGATCGCGTTGCTGGCTCTCATCGGACTGGGTGCGGCCGCCGGGCAATATCTGCTGGCCATCCGGCATTCGATGGTGCCCCTGGCGGCCGGGCGCCCGGGCACTCCCACGGGGTCCTCAGTGGGGGACGCTTCCGCAGGTGCCCGAGCTCGGCACCTTGGTGACCGGGACGAAGGCCATTGCGTCATATCCGACGTCGGCCGTGGTGGGGGCGTTGTCGTTGGACAGGATCACCTGGGCGCCCGGCTCCAGTTGGTAGGTGCCCAGGTCGATGAAGTGGTCGCGGCCGAAGTCGCCGGTGCTTGGATCCTGGTCGATCGCGCACGAGGAGACGTAGGCGTACACGGACTGGCCGTTGATCGGGGCCTGGTTGCCGCGCTGGACGTTGTAGACCGCGGCCGACCAGTTCCCGCCGTGGCTCGGCAGGTGGGCGATGATGTGGTACCACGAGCTCTGGCCCGGGTTCAGGTCGAGGTCGGGCATCCAGGCGCCGCTGATCCGGTGCTTGATTCCGGTGGTGGAGTTGCCGCCGAGACCGTGCGTGAACCAGATGTGGCCGAAATATCCGCTGCCCTGCTGATGCAGGTCGACCTGGGCGTACGGTCCGGTGTCGGGCCGCCCGACCGGTGAGCCGCCGCGGATCAGGAATTTTCCGCCGGCCATGCCCTCCGGCGGGGTGCAGCCCAGGTTGTACTGCTCGTGTTCGTTGAGCGTGTAGACCATGTTCCAGTTCCTGGCCGGGTCGCGGTCGGTGATGACGCTCGGGTCGAAGGGGACGCAGTCCCGTTCGTACGTCCGCTGGACGCCGGGTTCCGGGCCGCCGGCGCTCGGCGTGTCCTCTTTGGCGCACTCGCCGTTCTCGCAGTTCCCGGCCGGGGAGTCGACGTGCCCGTGCCACCAGCACGAGTTGTCGACCGCCGGGCATCCGCCGGTCGACTGGGAGCAGCCGAACGCGGTGCTGCAGAACGCCCAGATGTCGGGCAGGTTGAGAACCCGGGACGGCGAGTCGTCTCCGTGCAGGTGGACCTCGGGAGAGCTCTGCCCGTAGACCGGCGTGCTGTAGGCGTCACCGCTGTAACCGGGCCCGTTCTTGAGCTGCGGCGTCTCGATCCATCCCATGATCCGCTCGGGGTAGCTCCAGTGGCTGGGCGTCTCCGCGTCGGCGTACGAGTCGCGCAGGAACCCGTCGCGGTTGGCCGGGTAGTTCGGGTTGGCCGGGTTGTTGAGCCAGCCCAGGCCGTAGTAGCCGCCGCTGTCGGTGGAGTCGCGGTCGGCGTAGGCGTGCAGGCCGCTGTTGTACGCCCACAGCGCGGTGAACCAGTTCTCGATCCAGTTCGGATCGTCGTCGTTCATCGTGTCGGTGGCGCCGGCCGGCTCCTCGTGCAGCTGGTTCCACTTGTCGATGAGGATGTTCAGGCCGGCGGCGATGTTGGCGGCGTAGTCGACGGCGATCGCCTGCTGGTCCGAGGTGTCGTACGGGCCCGGGTCGTCGACGGCCATGCCGGTGGTGACCTGGCTGATGCCGTAGCCGCAGTCGGACTTCGAGTAGTCGATGACGTCGTTGGCTGCGCTGCCGTAGTAGCTGGCGACCAGCGGGTTGCCGGTGTCGCCGGGCACCTCGTGCCAGGAGGCCTGCGACATGTTGGTCTCCTGGGCCACGATGCCCAGCATCACCTGGGCCGGCACCGCGCGGGATCCGGCCGGGAGCGTCGAGTTCTGCGGATTGCCCAGCGGGAACCAGCCGTCCGGCCCCTGCGGCTGATAGGCGGGAAGCCCGGCCTTCAGGTAGTTCGCCGGCCGGGTCAGGGTCAGCGTCCCGTGTACGGCGTTGTCGACCGCCCACTCGACCATCTCCGGGCTCGGCTGGAACGGCTGGACCGCCGGGTCGTTGCGCGGCACCGCGCACCGCGGCTGGTCGACCGTCCTCGGGGTGACCGTCTGCACCGGCGACAGCGCGCCGAGGTCGACGTCGAGGGTCGGCGCGGCGGTGGTCGCCACCGTGGCGGCCTGTTCGGCGGCGCCGGCGACCGCGCGGACCTTGAGCCGCACCGATCCGGCCGCGTCGGGTGACGCGGCGGCGAGCGGACGGGCCACACTCTGGGCGGTCTGGCTGCCCAGGGCCTCTTCGACGACGAGATGACCGTCGCCGGACAGGCCGGCGACCTGGCGGGTCTCGGGAACCGTGGTCAGGTCGGCGGGCGCGCCGGCTCGTTCGGCCACCTGGCCGACCAGGGCGTTGTGGCCGCCGCGGAGCCCGAAGAGCTGGACCTTGTCGCTCGGTCCGGTCGCGGTGGTGGTGAAGTGCCCGTTCGCGTAGCGCTCGGCGACGGCCTGTCCGCCGGCGACCGAGACGACGTCGACCGCACCACCGGCGGTGGCCCGCACCCCGAAGGCGTTGCCCCGCGGACGGCCGAGCCGGGTGTACGCCCCGCCGCCGGCCGCCAGCTTCACCAGTTGCCCGCCGACCATCCCGTAGTCGCCGTCCGGCGCGGTCGCCGGGGTGGTGAACTGGGCGGCGATGTGCCGGGTCTGGACGACCTTGCCCGCGGCGGCGTCGACGGTCAGCAGGTCGGTTTGCGGGTGGCGGTCGATGTCGCCGGTCTCGCGCGTCAGCAGCGCCCGGTCGCCGGGCCCGCACGACGGGTCGAAGTACGCGAGCTGCACCCCGGTGGCGACCGTGTGGGCGACGCCGGTGGTGGTGTCGACGACTGCGGCGAGCCCGCCGGCCGCCGCGAGCGCGGGTCGGTTGACCGCCTGCTCGGGCGCGAAGACCGCGACCGCGTAGCGGCCGGACCCGGTCACGCACACCGAGCCGCCCCACGGGCCGATGTCGATCGAGTGGGAGGTGAGGGTCGCCAGCGTGTGCCAGGCGAAGGCGTCCTTCTCCCGGGCGATGTAGAGGTGGTAGCCGTCGGCGTCGCCGGTGCCGGTCACCACCACGTCGGACGAGGACTTCCACTTCGGACCGAGGGCCTGGTCGGGGGAGTGGACGGCGCCCGGCCCGGGTGGCGGTGCCGGCGTGGCCGCTACGGCCGGACCGGAAACGGCGGCCACGGCCAGCGCCGTGACCGCGGTGAACGCGACGGTTCGCAGGAGGCGCTCGGTCATGATCAGCGCCACCTCGTACATCCGTAGGGGCCCGCGGAGCCGTCGGCCGGCGGCAGGCCCGGTTGCTGGTTCCAGCAGAGTTCGATCGACTGGGTCGAGTTGAACAGCGTCGTGGAGATGTCGGTGGTGGGTCCGGACACGTTGACCGAATAGAGCGTCCGGGCTTCGCCGGAACCGCCGTACGGCGCGATGCCGAACATGGAGATCCATGCGGTGCCGCTGCCGGTCAACTGGTAGTCGCCCCACATCGCGTGACACGACGGGCTGTACCAGAGGGCCAGGGCCATGCCGGTGACCGTGATGCCGTCGATGGCGTACGCCCGGCTGTCTTTGCAGTTGGTTGTGGTGACGACCTGGCCGTCACAGCTCGCGCCGGAACACGTAGGTGTCGCCGCCGTGGCCGGAGTGGCCAGGCCGGTCGCGGCCAGGAGGACCCCGGCCACGGCGGCTACCACCGCTCGTCTGATCATGTTTCTCCCCGTTCGAACCCGTCGCGGCCGAGAATCGCCGCGGGTCGTTGATCGGGAACAAAATGTCACGTCCGTCAATGGCTAGCAAGGCCGTCGGGTACCGTGTGGATCATCCGATCCGGACCGGAAGGCCGCCCGCATGTCGATGAACATCCTGCTCAGGGCCTCCGTCGTGATGGTGCTGGCCGGGTCGGTGTCCGCCTGTTCGGCGAAGGCCGGCCGGCCTCCCTCCGCGCCGGTGGTGATCGCTCCCAGCAGCGGCAACCCGTCGGCCCCCACGTCCGGCGCACCGGTCGTATCCGCCGATCATGTGATACCCGACACGCCGTTCAAGTACGCGACCGCCGACCAGATCGTCCAGGCGTGGACCGCCGAATGGCACCCCAGGATCCAGGTCATCCAGACCGGCGTGGTGCACATCCGCCGGGCCACGATCGACAACCCGTTCGGTCCCGGCACCCTTCAGATGGACGCCGAACAGCGCGGCACGGGAACGGATCCGGGCGCCGTCCTGGTGGGCTGTGTTCTCACCGACCCGTCGGCCGGCAAGGGACTCATCAAGACGACGCCCAAGATGCTGACCACGCTCGTCCGCGATTGTTTCTCGCCCGCTCTGTCCTCTTCGCAGCTGAAGACGACGAGCTCGTGGATGGTCTCCCGGAACCCGAGCCACTCGTACTACGCGGCCCAGGACTTCCCCGGCCTGCACGCCTATTTCTCGGCGGCTCCGGGCAAACTCGCGACGTACGTGATGACGCGGCCCTAGCCCTCGGCCATCAGGACGCTGTCGATCTCGTTCTCGTAGCGCATCATCGCGGCGACCTGTTCGGCGGTCGGGGCGCCCGGCGGCGGGGCCTGAACGCCCGGACGCGCCGGCTCGCCGACGACGTCGAAGGCGCGCTCCGGGCCGGCCGGGGTGAACACGAAGAGCATGTGGGCGGTGTGGTTCCCGATGTTCTTGAAGCGGTGCCGGGTGTTGCGGGGAACATAGACGAAGTCGCTCGGGCGGGCCACGAAGGTGTTGTCGCCGTCGAGGACCTCCAGCTCGCCGAAGAGGAGGTAGAAGGCCTCGTCGTTGTTGTTGTGGAGTGGGCGACCGGGCCCGCGCCGGCCGGGACCGAGGCCTCGATCAGGGCGAACGCGCCGTTGGTGTCGGAGCTGCTCACCTTCTTGATATGGACGTCGCCGGCGACCCAGATGGTCGTGCCGCCGCCGGCGGGAACGTAGATGGCACCCGGCCTGGTCCAGCGCGGGTCGTCGGCCGGATCTCGGGAATGCTCACGGTGCCACCTCAGGGAACGTTGCCTGACAACTGTCAGGCAACGGTATCCCGATTCGCCTGACAACTGTCAAGGAAGGCTCTCGCGGACCGGTGGCGTACGGAAAGGAGCTCGCGCATCGGCGCCGGCGCCGATCGGTGGCGAAGCTCAGGCCGCGTAGCCGCCGTCGATGTTGATCGTCGCGCCGCTGATGTACGCCGCGTCGGGACCCGCGAGATAGGTGACCAGGCTGCCGATCTCATCGGCCGTGCCGTACCGGCCGGCCGCGATGTGCGGACGGGTGAGCTCGGCGAACGGACCGTCGGCCGGGTTCATGTCCGTGTCGACCGGTCCCGGCTGCACCGTGTTCACCGTGATGCCGCGGCTGCTGACCTCGCGGGCGAGCGCCCGGGTCAGCCCGGCGACACCAGCCTTGGTCAGGGCGTAGACGCTGCCGCCACTGAAGTGGATCAGGTCGGCGTTGATGCTGCCGATGTTGATGATCCGTCCGCCGTCGACGAGGTGCCGTAGCGCCTCCTGGCTGGCGGCGAAGACGGCGGTCAGGTTGATCGCGACGGACTCGTCGTAGTCGCGGTCGCCGATCGCGTCGATGGTGCCGACCCGGGTGACGCCCGCGTTGTTCACCAGGATGTCGAGCCGGCCGAACCGCTCGACGACCTGCAGGATCCCGGCCCGCACGGCTGCCCGGTCACCGGAGTCGACCCTCAGGGCCACCGCGTTGTCCAGCGACTCCGCGACCAGCCGGGCTTTGTCGGCCGAGGAGTTGTAGGTGATCGCGACCGTGGCGCCCGCCTCTGCGAGCCGCCGGGCGATGCCCTCGCCGATGCCGCGCGAGCCTCCGGTCACGATCGCCGCCTTCGGCTCCAAAGTGGGCCTGTTCAAGCGGGTCGTCGACCGCTACACCGCCGAGGACTCCGGCTACGTGGCGAACGCCCTGGCGGCCGGCGACGTCCGGGAGGTCGCCCGCCGCTGGCTGCTCGGGGCGGCCGACGCCACCACGGGCGAGGACACCCCGCACGGCTGTCTGCTGGTGCACGGCGCCCTGGCGACCGGTGACACCGCGACCGAGGCCAGGGCCGAGCTCTGCTCCCGGCGGCAGGCGGCCGAGGTCCTGCTCACCGAGCGGTTCGCCCGCGCACGGGAGGCCGGCGACCTGCCGTCTTCGGTCGAGCCCCGCGACGCGGCCGGCTACGTCATCGCCCTGTCGCACGGCTTCGCGGTTCAGGCCGCCACCGGCGCGAGCCGAGAGGAACTGCGCCGCCTGGCCGAGCTCGCACTTCGCCAGCTGCCCTGGGACTAGGGCACCAGCATCAGCCGAAAGGTCTACCGGCGAGCCGGAAGACTCGTCCCCGGGCCGATGCCGCCGCCCCGCGAATCCCCGACCATGCATCCATGCCCAACGCTGTCCTGCGTACGCAGCTCGCCGGAGTCGCCCGGCGGCCGTCCCGGCTGCTGCTGACCGGCCTCGCCGTGCTCGTCGTGTCGTTCGTCGTCTTCGGCACGGTACTGGCCCGGCAGATCACCGAGCGCACGATCCTCGAGCACTTCAGCGGCACCCCGCAGGCGGTCGACGTGGTGGCCTACGGGCCGGTGACGACCGGGCAGGAGGAGAAGATCGGGCGGCTCGACGGGATCGACACGGTCTACGGCCGCGCCGAGGGCATCGCCGCGGGCATCACGGTCACCGCCGACCCGGGTCAGGGGCCGTTCGCGACGACCGAGGTCCGCGAGGGGCGCTATCCGCTCGGCCCGGGCGAGGTCGCGGTCACCCCGCGCACGGCCACGAGACTGGGCCTGACCATCGGCTCGACGATCAAAGGCACGAGACTCACGGTGGTCGGCACGGTCACCGGCCGAAATGACTTCGGCTTCCAGGCGTACGCCCCACAGACCACGGTCACGGCCCTCCGCGGCGACGACCAGCTCGACCGGGTCGACGTCCGCGTGCGGCCCGGCGTCGACCCTTCGGTGATGAGCGGGCGCATCCAGGCCCTCCTCGGCCCCGACGCCTCAGTGACCAGCGGGGCCGCCGCGCGCCTGAGCGAGGCGGAAGACGCGGCCTCCGGCGTACGCAGCCTGTTCGCCATCATCACCATGTTCGTGGCGATCGCCGTGGTCGCGGCCGCGCTGGTCACCACCTCGACGTTCCGCATCGTCTTCGCCCAGCGGATGCGCCAGATCGCCCTGCTCCGCGCGGTCGGCGCCGGCCGCGGCTCGATCGTGCGGTCGCTGGCCGCCGAGGGGGCGCTGACCGGGCTGGTCACCGGCGTGGCCGGGGTGCTGCTCGCCCTGGGCACCGGCTTCCTGCTCCCGCTGGTCGTACCCGGCCTGGCCTTCCCGGCCGTGCCCGTGGCCCCGGCGATCGAGGTCGTGCTGCTCGCGGTCGCCCTCACCACCGTGGCCGTGCTCGCCCCGGCGGCCTCGGCCTCCCGGGTGTCACCGCTGGAGGCGCTCCGCGGCTCGAGCACGACCACCGCCCGGACCGGCGTCGGCAAGCTGCGCTGGGCGGCCGGCCTGCTGATGGCCGGCGCCGCGGTGCAGATCGCGGCGTACGTGGCGACCCGCCTGCCCGGCCCCGACGCCAAGGACTACCACCCCAACGGCAACCTGCTGCTGCTGGTCACCTCGGGCGGCCTGGCGTTCTTCGCGCTGGTCGCCCTCGGCCCGGTGCTGGTCCGGCCGGTGCTGACCGTGCTGGGCGGCCCGGTCCGGCGCTCCGGCCCGGTCGGCCGGCTGGCCGCGGGCGGCGTCGGCGCGGCACCCCGGCGGGCGGCGGCGGTGTCGGTGGTGGTCGCCCTCGGCGTCACACTGATCGCCGGCACCCTGATCGGCGGCGCCTCACTGCGCGTGGCCGTCGACCGGGAGGCCGCGATCGGCGCACCGGCCGACTTCAACCTCCACCCGACCGGCAACGCCCCGATCACAGCGGCGATGACCGACCGTTTGCGGGCCAGGAGCGAGCTGACGAACGTCACGCCCTACCGGAGCCGAACCGTCCGCATCGGCGGATCCGACGTCGACGCGGTCGACCTCGACTTCGCGGCGGTGCCGGCCCTGCGAAAGCTCGACCTGCCCCGCCCCACCCCGGGCCACGTCGTGCTCTCCGCCTTCGCAGCGGGCCTGACCGGCGCCGACGTCGGCAACACGATCACGGTCACCCCGGCCGCACAACTCGAAGACCCCACCGGCACCCGGGCCACCCAGCCCACGTCGCCCGAGCCCACGCCGAGCGGCTCACCTTCCGGGGCCCCGCCTGCCGCGAGCGGTTCGGCTTCCGGTGCCCAGCCCACGCCGAGCGGTTCCGCCTCTACGCTCCAGCCCACGCCGGGCGGTTCCGCCTCGGGGGCCGAGCCGACGTCGAGCCGTTCGGCTTCCGTGGGCCGGCGAACGGCGAGCGGCTCGGCTTCGGCCAGTCGGTTGACGGCGAGCGTGTCGTCGTCGAACTCGGCCGCGCCCGACCCTTCGGCTTCAGCCGGCCGGGCCGCCGTGAACGGTTCGGCGTCGACCGGGCACTCGGCGGCGGGCGGTTCGCCGGTAGCTGGGCAGGCTGTGATGACGGGTGCGCCGGCCGGAGCCGGACAAACCGCGGCGGCGACGCCGGGCGGCCCGGCGGTGGGCGGGCAGCCCGTGGGGGCCGGCGGCGCGACCTCGCCTGGGGATCGCGCGGGCGCGGGTGCCGGCGGGGCGCAAGTGCCGCTGACGGTTGTGGCGGTGTTGCCGGACGCTACGCCGCTGGGGGCGGATCTGGCCGTCGACCCGGGCGACCTGACCCGAATGGGGGCGGGCGACGCCTACGCCGGGATGCTGGCCGACGCGGCCGGGCGGGGGGAGCCGGGGCGTGACCTCGGGCGGGCGGCCATGGACCAGGTGCAGGCCGCCGAAGGTGGCAAGTGGACGGTGGATGTGCTGGCCGACGGGCGTGATCAGATGGCCGGCACGGTGACGTTGCTGGTGACGGTCGCGCTCGGGCTGGTCGGGCTGACCGTGCTGGTCGCGGTGGTGGGGGTGGGGACGACGGCGGCGCTCTCGGTGGTCGAGCGGGTCGGTGAGGCGGGGCTCTTGCGGGCGGTCGGGTTGTCGCGGGCCGGGCTGCGGGCGATGCTGACCGTGGAGTCGGCGCTGTACGGGGTCATCGGGTCCGGGCTCGGGCTTGCGCTGGGGGTGCCGTACGCCTGGCTGGCCGTGAAAGCGCTCGGCGTGAGTGCCCCGGTGAGCTTTCCCCCCGGCCGGCTGGCGGCGGTTGTGGTGGCTCTGCCTCTGTTGACCGCGCTGGCCGGCGTCCTGCCGGCGCGGCGGGCGGCGAAGCTGAGCCCGGTCGAGGTGACTGTCTAGGATCTCGATCGGCTCTACCGGCTGGCCGGCGCTATTCGTCGCGGATCGTGGTCACGTCGGCCAGGCCGGCGATCGTGAGCAGCGGGCCGAGGAGTGGGCCGGCGATCAGGCGTACGTGGTCGACGTGCGGGAAGAGCACCGCCAGCCCCGCGCTGTCCAGGTATTCGATCCCGGTCAGGTCGAGCACCAACCGGTCGCCGTCGCGGCGGGCCTCGTCGAGGGCGGCTGCGAACGCCGCCGCGTTGCTCATGTCGATCTCGCCGACCGCGCCCAGGACGGGGCACCCGGACGGGTCGTGGCCGGTGGTGAAGGTCAGCTCGGTGCTCATCCGCGAATCCTCGCCTGCAGGCCGACGACGGTGCCGCCGGCGCCCGTCGAGACGGTTACCTCGGTCATCAGCGCCCGCATCAGGGCGAGCCCGCGCCCCCGGTAGGGGTTGGCGGCCGGGTCGGGGGTCTTCCAGCGGCCGGTGTCGGTGACCGTCAGCCGCAGGTCGTCGGCGGTGGCCGCGGCCCGCAGGCGGATCAGTCCGCCGGTCTGGAAGCGGTGGCCGTGCTCGATCGCGTTGGCGCAGGCCTCGCCGGCCGCGACCAGGATGTTCTGCGCGATCGTGGTGTCGATCCCGCAGCGGGCGAGCCACGTGCGCAGCGCCGAGCGTACGGGGGAGAGCCGCGCCGCCTCGGCCGGGAAGTCGATCTCCAAGGGGCCGGGGTGCCGGTAGAGCAGGAGAGCGACGTCGTCGTCGTAGCCGGTGTCGGGGGCCATGCCGGTCATGACGCCGGTGGCCAGGTCTTCGAGGGCGTTGGCGCGTCCTTCCTGGACCACCGCGGCGACCCTGTCGATGCCGGTGGTCAGCGACTGGCGGCGCCGTTCGATCAGCCCGTCGGTGTACAGCAGCAACGTGGCCCGGGCCGGCACCACATAGCGGGCCTCCGGGCGTACGGGATCGCCCCGGACCCCCAGCGGCCGGGACCGGCCCTCGTCGAGCAGGTCGGTCACGCCGTCGGGGTGGGTGACCACGGCCGGCGGGTGCCCGGCGCTGGAGTAGGCGAGTTCGCCGCTCGCCGGGTCGAGCACGCCGCAGAAGACCGTGGCGCACATGGCCCCGGGCAGCTGGGCGGCGAAGCGGTCGAGCGCGGTCAGCGTCTGCGCCGGGTCGGTGTTCTGCAGCAGCAACGCGCGGCAGGCGCTGCGCAGCTGGCCCATCACCGCCGCCGCCTGCAGCCCGTGGCCGACGCAGTCGCCGACCACGATGCCGATGCGGCCGTCGGCCAGGGTGACCGTGTCGTACCAGTCGCCGCCGACCTTGAGGGGCCGGGTCGCCGGGGCGTAGCGGACCGCGAAGCCGGGCGGCAGCTGGGCCGGTCCGAGGATGGCCCGTTGCAGCTCCAGCGCGGTCTCCCGCTGCTGGTCGAGCTGGTGCACCCGGTGCAGGCCCGGCCCGATGTGGCCGCCGAGCAGCGCGAGCAGCGTCTGGTCCTGTTCGGTGAACGGCCGGTTTTCCGCCAGTTCGATCCAGAGCCCCATCGTGCCGTCCGGATGTTCCAGGGTCACGCCGGCCCCGCCGGTCCGCTCGGCGACCGGGGTGAGCAGCGGCTTTTCTCGCAGACTGGTCAGCGGCGCGGCCACGTCCTCCCAGCGGACCGCCGGATCGGTCCCGGTCAGCGCGGGGCGGGCGGCGCCGTCGAACACGGCCGCCGTGACCCGGGTCGCCCCCCACTGTTCCCGCAGCACCTGCAGCACGCTCTCGACCGCGCCGGGCAGGCTTTCCGCCTGGGAGAGGCGCACGCTGAGCGCGGCGAGCGCGCTTTCCCGCTGTACGGCGTAATGCTCGGCGGTCACGTCCCGGAAGGTGCCGACGGTGACGCGGCGTCCGGTGTCCGGGTCGTTGACCTGGTTGAACGCGGCGGCCACCCAGAGCCGGTGTCCGTCGTGATGGCGTACCGGGATCGTGCAGGCGCCGCCGGTCTGCTCCATCAGCGTCGTGAAGGCGTCCGCCACCTGCCGGCGCCCCTCGGCGTCGTCCGGCCACCACGGGTGGGCCGGGGCGTAGGGGAGGCCTTCGGCGCCGAAGCCGAGGATGTCGGTGAACGTCGAGTTGATCTCGATGACCGCGCCGTCGGCGTCGCAGACGAAGAACGCCTCCTGCAGCGAGTCGACCAGCGCGGTGCGCCAGCGGATGTGGTGGCCGCGCAGGCGGGCCAGCTCGACGTTGGCCCGCACCCGGGCCAGCAGTTCGGCCGAGGAGAACGGCTTGACCAGGTAGTCGTCGGCGCCCGCCTCCAGGCCTTCGATCGACGCCTCCTGGCCGGCCCGCGCGGAGAGCAGCAGCACCGGGGTGCTCATCGTGCGGGGGTCGGCCCGCAGCGCGGCGACCAGTTCGAGGCCGTCCAGGCCGGGCATCATCACGTCGCTGATGATCAGCTTGGGCGGGCGGGCACGGGCCGCTTCGAGCGCGGTGTGGCCGTCGGCGACCGCCTCGACCCGGTGCCCGGCCGAGCGCAGCAGCCGGGTCAGGTAGTCGCGCATGTCGGCGTTGTCGTCGGCGACCAGGATCCCGGCCCCGTCGTCGGCCGCCGGCGGTGGTGGCGCCTCGCCGGGCAGCCAGCGCAGGGCCTCCTCGACGTAGGGGTTGGACGCCGGTCCGGCCGGCGCGGCCGGTCCGGCCGGCGCGGCCGGCGCGGCCGGTGAAGCCGGCGAAACCAGCGCGTCAGCCGGCAGGTGCCTGGTGCCGAACGGGAGCCGGATGACGAACTCGGTGCCCTCGCCGACCACGCTCCGCGCGGTGATCTCGCCGCCGTGCAGCTCGACCAGCTCGCGCACCAGGGCCAGCCCGATGCCGCTGCCCTCGTTGGACCGCGACTTCGCGTTCTCGATGCGGTGGAAGCGCTCGAAGAGGCGCGGCATCTCGTGCGCGGGCACCCCGATGCCGGTGTCGGTCACCCGGATGACCGCCCGGTCACCCTCTTCCCGTACGCCGACCCGGACGCCCCCGGCGAACGTGAACTTGAAGGCGTTGGACAGCAGGTTGAGCACCACCTTCTCCCACATGCCCCGGTCGACGTGGACCGGTCGCCGCAGCGGGGGGCAGTCGACCTCGAAGGTCAGCCCGGCCCGCTCGATCGCCGACCGGAACACGCTGGCCAGCTCGCTCGTGACGGCGGCCAGGTCGACCGGCTCGTAGCGGGCCTGCATGCGGCCGGCCTCGATGCGCGAGAAGTCGAGCAGCGTGGTGACCAGCTTGCCGAGGCGCAGCCCGTTGCGGTGGATGACGTCCAGTTCGGGGTCGTCCATCCGGGCCCGCAACTCCTCCAGCGGCCCCATCATCAGGGTGAGCGGGGTGCGGAACTCGTGGCTGACGTTGGAGAAGAACGCGGTCTTGGCCCGGTCGAGTTCGGCCAGCTCCTCGGCCCGGCGGCGCTGGGCCTCGTTGCTGCGGGCGCTGGCGATGCCGGCCGCGACGTGCCGGGCGGCCAGTTCGAGGAAGCCGCGGTAGTCGTCGTCCAGGGCCCGGTAGCGGTTGAGGGCGCAGACCAGGAATCCGTACGGCGTGCCGCCCTGCCGCAGCAGCGGCACCGAGAGGGCCTGGGTCGGTGGTTCCGGCCAGTCGCCGGGCGGCAGGTCGGGGCCGTGGAGTTCGACGAGGCCTTCGGCCGGCCAGGTGTCGGGATGGCCGCCGGTGATCCCGGTCGCGCCGGCCAGCCGTACGCCGTCGCCCTCGAACAGGTAGGTCAGCGAGAACGGCAGGTCGCGCCGGTTGCGGTCGAGCTGGGCGCCGAAGAACGCGAGCATCTCGTGCTCGGTGCGGATCGCGCTCGGGTCGGAGCCGAGGTCGCGCAGCGTCGCCATCCGGCGCTCGCCGATCACCCGCTCGGTCTCCTCGCTGACCACGCAGAGCATGCCGACCAGCGCACCCTCGTCGTCGCGCAGCGGGCTGTAGGAGAACGTGTGGTAGGTCTCCTCGGGGTAGCCGGACCGCTCCAGGAACAGCAGCAGCGCCTCGTCCCAGGTCGCCTCGCCGGTCGAGAGCACGGTGTCGATGCGGGGGCCGATGTCGTCCCAGATCTCGGCCCACACCTCGCGCGCCGGGCGGCCCAGGGCCCACGGATATTTGCTCCCCAGCGTGTCGCGGCGGTAGGCGTCGTTGCAGAAGAACGTCAGCTCGGGGCCCCACGCCATCCACATCGGGAACCGGGACGACAGCAGGATGCTGACCGCGGTGCGCAGGCTCTGGGGCCATCCGGCGGCCGGTCCGAGGGGCGTTTTGTCCCACTCCACCGCGGCCAGGTCGTCGCCGACGCTCCCGCCGCCGGCGAAGACGTCCGTGGGTTGCTCGCTCATCGCCCTTTCCCTTGCCGGCCGGCTCGTACGATACGCAAGCCGCTCGCCCCGGCCGGAACACTCCGCCGGATGACCGCCCGTTCGATTTCCAGGCGCGATCCACATGAAACCAGCTGTGGCCCAACTCGCCCGGCCGGCACCGGTTATCTGGCGTACGTTTCTTGCGGAAGCAAAGACAAGCGTTGAGGAGTCGGAACCTTGAGTACACCAAACGCCGCAGCGGCCGGAACGATCGACCTGGGCGGCGACCTCACGGTCAACCGTCTCGGGTACGGCGCGATGCGGATCACCGGCGACGGCATCTGGGGCGACCCGAAGAGCCGCGACGTGGCCAAGGACGTGCTGCGCCGGGCGGTCGAGACCGGGGTCAACTTCATCGACACCGCCGACTCGTACGGCCCGCACGTCAGCGAGATCCTGATCGCCGAGGCGCTGCACCCCTACCCGGAGGACCTGGTCATCGCGACCAAGGGGGGCCTGGTGCGGCCGGGCCCCAACAACTGGCAGCCGGACGGCCGGCCCGAGCACCTGCGTGAGGCGCTCGAGGGCAGCCTGCGCCACCTGCGGACCGAGCGGATCGACCTCTACCAGTTCCACCGGGTCGACCCCAAGGTCCCGCTGGAGGACTCGATCGGCGCGCTGGTCGAGCTGAAGGCCGAGGGCAAGATCCGCCACATCGGCGTCTCCAACTTCACCGAGGAGCAGCTGCGCGTCGCCCAGCGCCTCACGCCGGTCGTGTCGATCCAGAACCGCTACAACGTCGACGACCGCCAGTCGGAGTCGCTGATCGACCTCTGCGAGCAGGAGAGCCTGGTCTTCCTGCCGTGGGCGCCGATCCAGAACCACGAGGACAACAAGGCGGTGCAGGAGGCGGCCGCCAAGTACGGCGCCACCCCGCACCAGATCGTGCTGGCCTGGCTGCTGGCCCGGTCGCCGGCGATCCTCCCGATCCCGGGCACCGGCTCGGTCGGCCACCTCGACGAGAACGTCGCGGCGGCCGGCATCGAGCTGACCCCGGCCGAGGTCGCCGCGATCAGCGGTCTCAACTGATCCACCCCGTGAACGCCGCCCGGGCCTACGCCGGGGCGGCGTTTCGCTGCGCGGAGGATTCGGCGGCCTGGCGCAGGAACTCGGCCGAGATCGAGAACGGGGGCGCCGCGGCCTCGGAACGGGCGGCGTGGGCGGCGATCGCGTCCCGGATCGAGGTGTCGCCGTCGGGGCGCGGATAGGCCGCGTACACCTGCTGGAGAGAGGCGGCGCTCAAGCCGCCGGTGTTCCCGGCGGCGTCGGTGAAGGAGCCCTTGTAGGTGAGGTAGGCCAGCGGGCCCATGCGGTCGGCGATGCCGGGCGAGGCGTGCAGGGCGATCGCCTCCCAGACCCGGTCGACGTCGGCGCGGGCGACGCCCTGCTCGGCCAGCAGCGCGGCGGCCAGGTCGGCCCCCTCGACCTCGAAGCGGGCCCGGCCGGCGGAGTACGTGCCCAGTCCGACATCGTGCAGCACGCAGGCGGCGAACAGCAGCTCCTCGTCGTAGGGGACGCCCTCGCGCCCGGCGATCAGCCGGGCGAAGAGGAAGCTGCGGAGGCTGTGCCGCACGAGCAGCGGGCTCTCGGTGGTTCGCGCCAGCGCGAGGCTCGCCTCGGCCACGACGCCGGTGGGCAGGGCAGGGATGTCGGTCATTCCCCGACGGTATTTGCCCGGCTCATCGACCGGAAGTGGCACGAGTGTCGTTCATCGCTACGATCGTGCCATGCATCGGATCGCCGTCCTCGTGCTGCCGGGAGTGCTGCCGCTCGAGTTCGGCATCGCGACGCAGATCTTCTCGACCCAGCCGCATTACTCGCTGACCGTCTGCGCCGCCTCGCCGGTCCTCTACGCGGGCGTCGCGATCACGGCCCCGCGCGGGCTCGACGGACTGGACGAGGCCGACACTGTGATCGTCCCCGGCTACGACGACACCGAGATGCCGATCCCCGGCGAAATCCTCGACGCCCTGCGGGCGGCCCACGCCCGCGGCGCCCGGATGGTGTCGATCTGCGCGGGGGCGTTCGCGCTGGCCGCGGCCGGGCTGCTCGACGGCCGCCCAGCGACCACCCACTGGCGGGAGGCCGGCGAGCTGCGCCGGCGCTATCCGCTGATCGACGTCCAGCCCAACCGGCTCTTCGTCGACGACGGCGACGTCCTGACCTCGGCCGGCGTGACCGCCGGGATCGACCTGGCCCTGCACATCATCCGGTCCGACCACGGTGCCGCGGCGGCCAACGCCCGCGCCCGGCTGCTGGTCGCGCCGCCGCAGCGGACCGGCGGGCAGGCGCAGTACATCGAACGGCTGCGGCCCTCCGACCACGGCGAACGGCTCGCGTCCCTCCGGCAGTGGATGCTCGCGCACCTCGCCGACGATCTCGGGGTGGACGCGCTGGCCCAGCGGGCACACATGTCGCGGCGCACGTTCATCCGGCGGTTCGGCGCGGAGACCGGGAGCACGCCGATGGCCTGGCTGACCGGGGCGCGGATCGACCGGGCGCGGGAGCTGCTGGAGACGACCGACGAGCCGGTCGAGCGGGTCGGGCGGCTCACCGGGCTCGGGGCTCCGGCCGCGGTGCGGGCCGCCTTCCACCGGCATCTGGGCACGTCGCCGCGGGAATACCGGACGCTGTTCCGCCACCGCGTCGGCTAGGTGACACGGGAGTATCCGTCCGGCCCGCGGGCTCCCGTCACCGGCATGTCCCGGAAAATGCTCGCGTTACTGCTGCTCATGCCGCTCGGCGCCTGCGCCGCACCGGCCGCCGACACGCCGACCTTCGACCCCCCGTCCGCCGGCTCGCCGACCGTGGCGCCCACCTCGACACCGGCGCCCACGCGGCCGCCGCACAAGAAGAAACCACCGGCCCACCCGAAGAAGCCGCTGGTCCCGCCGAAGAAGCCGCCGGTTCCCCCGAAGAAACCCGCTGCGCCGAAGGCCAGGCACGCCGGATCGGACGATCCGCTCTTCGGCACCCAGTACGCGCGTCTCAAGTCCGGCCGGGCCGCCACCCGCCAGATCACGTACGACCTCATCTACTGGTACGACGGCCGGCAGGCCGTGAAGGCGTGCCAGGAGGACGGCCGGAAGCCCTCCGAGAACGACTACTGCACCGGCTGGTACATCCGGAACAACAACCCGAAGCTGCGGACGCTCACCCTCGACCCGGGCGCGCCGATCAGTATCGACGACAAGGACGTCGACCTCAGGACCTTCCTGCGGTACGAGTCCTGGGGGACGGTCATCCGGTTCGACGTCGACGGCGGCCGCATCACTCGTCTGGAGCGCATCTACACACCGTGACCGGCGACGGGCGCGCGTAAGCTCGCCGAGTCAAGCGCGCGCCTGTCGCCAAGGTCTCCCTTTGCCGGGTCGGTGACGGCCCGGCGATGTGATGACATGGAATGAAGGCGAACAGCCCGCACCCCGCAGGAGGACTCATGACGTCGCGTACCGATCTCGTCGAGGACCTGATGGGTCGCTTTCCCCACGTCCCCCGGGAAGCGGTCATCAAAGAAGACCTCCTCCGCGGGGGGATGGCGTTCGACGACTCGGCGCTGACCGACAACGAGAAGGGCGACGTCAAGCCCAAGTCGTACTTCATCTTCTCGTTCGACCACCGCACGCTGCCCGAACTGGGCGAGGCGGCGCTGCGGCGGCCACCGGAGGAGATCGTGCTGCTCGGCGGGCCTTACGACCTGCGCCGCACGGTGGTCTCGGTGCGCATCAACCCCGACTCGCCGTACCGGGTCAAGGCGGACGCCGACGGCCGGCTGATGCTCCACCTCGACGACCGGCCGATCGCCGAGGTGGGCCTGCCCCCGATGCCCGACTACTACCGGCACACGCTGGCCAACGGCAAGCAGGTCATGGAGGTCGCGCCAACGATCCAGTGGGGTTATCTGATCTACCTGACCGCCTACCGGGTCTGTCAGTACTTCGGCGCCAAAGAGGAATGCCAGTACTGCGACATCAACCACAACTTCCGCCAGCACAAGGCGGCGGGCCGGCCATACACGGGGGTCAAGCCGGTCGACGAGATCCTCGAGGCGATGGAGATCATCAACAAATATGATGTCGCCAAGACCTCGACCGCGTACACGCTGACCGGCGGCAGCATCACCCGGCAGGTCGACGGGCTGGCCGAGGCCGACTTCTACGGGCGTTACGCCCAGGCGATCGAGGAGCGCTTCCCGGGCCGCTGGATCGGCAAGGTCGTCGCGCAGGCGCTGCCCCGGGCCGACGTCCAGCGGTTCAAGGACTACGGCATCCAGATCTACCACCCCAACTACGAGGTGTGGGACAAGCGCCTGTTCGAGCTCTACTGCCCGGGCAAGGAGCGCTACGTGGGCCGCGCCGAGTGGCACCGGCGCATCCTCGAGTCGGCCGAGGTGTTCGGCCCGCGCAACGTCATCCCCAACTTCGTGGCCGGCGTCGAGATGGCCGAGCCGTTCGGCTTCACCACCGTCGACGGGGCGATCGAGTCGACCACCGAGGGTCTTCAATACTTCATGTCGCGGGGCATCACGCCCCGGTTCACCACCTGGTGCCCGGAGCCGACCACGCCGCTCGGCAAGACGAACCCGCACGGTGCGCCGCTGGAATATCACATTCGGCTGCTCGAGGCGTACCGGGCGACGATGGAGGCCAACGGCCTGTCCAGCCCGCCCGGTTACGGCCCGGCCGGCGCCGGCCGCGCGGTCTTCTCGGTCAGCTCGTTCATGGACAGCCTGCCGGCCGAGGACGACCTCCCAGCGCTCGCCCAGTAACGCGCGTCACAGTAGCCTGGCTCCATGAGCGACGACGATCTGCCCCTGCGCGCCTCCGACGTGTGCCGGGACGGCCCACGGGCGATCGTCGTCGGCGTCGACGGCTCGGTCTCGTCGATGCGCGCCGCGGCGTACGCGGCCGGCCTGGCCCGGCGGCAGCACTGCCGGCTGGTCGCGGTGTTCGTGCGCTCGCTGCCGGCCCTGCTGATGCCGATGGCCGACACCAGCGGCAGCGCGGCCGCCACCGTCGCCCAGGCCCACGACGCGGTCGAGAAGGAGCTCCGCGACGCGATCGCCGAGCGCAGCCCGGCCCTCAACCTCGACGTGCACCTGGTCGTGCGCACCGGCGAGCCGTTCACCGAGCTGCTCGAGGTCGCGCAGGAGGTGCGGGCCGACGCCGTCATCGTCGGCCGGTCGACCAAGATGCTGCACCGCATCGCCGGCTCGCTGGCCATCAAGCTGGTGCGGGCCGGCCGCTGGCCGGTCACGGTCGTGCCCTAGCTAGCCCGCGATCAGGGTCAGCAGGCCTTCGAAGTCGGTCGAGCAGGGGCCGCAGGCGCGCAGGTGGACGGCGATGCCGGGATACCGCTGCCGCGCGGCCGCCGCGTCGGTGGCATAGAGATCGGCGTACGCGTGGAGCAGCTCCATCGCCTCGCCGCAGCCGACGTCGCCCGGGTCGGTCTTCAGGAATGCGTCGAGGTTCATCGGTCCTCCGGCAGGTGACCCTTGGCGACGAGGGCGCTCCGCAGCTTACGGCGGGCGTCGAACAGGGTCTTGTAGATCGCGTTGCGGTTGGTGTCGAGCTCGGCGCAGAGGCTGTCGAGCGCCACGCCGTCGAGCACGATGGCCTTGAAGATGCGGCGCTGATGCTCGGTGAGGTCGTGCTCGACCGAATGCCGGAAGACCGCCAGCAGCTCGCGCCACTCGGCCTCCTGGTCGGGGCGGAACCCGAACCGGTCCGGCAGCCGGTCCCAGTCCGACTCGTCGAGCGGGAGCGTCGGCCGCCGGGCCCAGAAATGGCGCCCGATCTTGGCCGACACCTCGAAGACCACGAACTTGTAGGCCCACGTCGTGAACCGGCTGTCGCCGCGGAAGGTGGCCAGCTTGGCCAGCACGGCGAGCATCGCGTCGGCGGCGGCCTGATGGGCGAGATCGTCGACCTCGGCCCCGGCCAGCCGCAGCCGGGCGGCCCGCCGGTTGGTCTCCGCCCGCGCGGCCCGCAGCAGGAGCTCGTGGAGCCGGGCGTGCGCGCCGTCGCGGGCGGCGCCTTCGGCGCCCAGCTCGGCGACCCATCGGGCGGACACTTCGTCGAATGGCACGCCGACCAGAGTACGGGCGGGGAGCCGGCGGGCCCGGTCGTGTCCGGATCCGTGTGATGCGTGGCCGTCCCGGCGGGGCGGCGGCCGGCCGTCCCGCCCCAGGCTGGGAGCATGACCGAAACGATCGCCGGCGTCGCCGTCCCGGACACCAAGCTGGTGCAGGAAGCCACCGACCTGGTGCGGGAGGCGACCGACCCGGTGCTCTACCACCACTCCCGCCGCGTTTTCCTGTTCGGCAGCCTCAAGGCCCGCCACCGGGGCCTGACGCCAGACCCCGAGCTGGCCTACGTCGGTGCGATGTTCCACGACCTCGGCCTGACCACGCGCTACGGCCGCACCGATCAGCGCTTCGAGGTCGACGGCGCCGACCTGGCCCGCGAGTTCCTGCTCGACCACGGGCGCACCCCGGCCGAGGCGCGCGCGGTCTGGCTGGCCATCGCGCTGCACACCACGCCCGGCATCGTCGAGCATCTCGAGCCGGAGGTCTCCGTGGTCACGCTCGGGGTCGAGACCGACGTGCTGGGCTTCGACCTCGACGAGATCACTCCGGAGGAGCGCGCCGCCGTGGTCGCCGCGCACGAGCGCCCCAACTTCAAGGACAACATCCTGCGCCGCTTCACCGACGGCATGAAGGACCGCCCGGACACCACCTTCGGAACCATGAACGACGACGTGCTCGCCCACTTCCAGCCCGGGTTCGTCCGGTCGGACTTCGTCCAGATCATCCGGGGTAGCGTGTGGCCTGACTGACCGTTCGAAGGGGGTGGCGCGTGGCGAACCGGGTCACCGCTCTCGTCTTCGACGGGATGAAGATGCTCGACCTGGCCGGCCCCTTCGAGGTGTTCGCCGAGGCGGCCAAGTTCGGCGCCCGCTACGACCTCGAGGTGCGCTCGAGCGACGGCCGCGCGGTCCGCTCCTCGACCGGCATCCCGGTCCCGGTCGACGGCCCGGTCGAGTCGGCCACCGACGTCGGGACCGCCCTGATCGTCGGCGGTGACGCCCTGCCGACCACCCCGATCAGCCCCGGGCTGGCCGCCGCCGCGGTGACCCTCGCCGGACGCGCCGAGCGCACCGCCTCGATCTGCACCGGCGCCTTCGTGCTGGCCGCCGCCGGGCTGCTCGACGGCCGGCGCGCCACCACGCACTGGCAGCACGCCCGGCTGCTCGCCGCCGCCTACCCGCGGGTGCGGGTCGAACCCGACGCGATCTACGTGCAGGACGGGACGATCTTCACCTCGGCGGGCGTGTCGGCGGGCATCGACCTGGCGCTGGCCCTGGTCGAGCGGGACCACGGCGAGGAGCTGGCCCGGTCGGTCGCCCAGTCGCTGGTGGTGTTCCTGCAGCGGCCGGGCGGCCAGTCGCAGTTCTCGCCGTCGCTGGCCCTGCCCCGGCCGAGCGTCCCGGTCCTGCGGCAGATCACCGACGCGGTGGTCGCCGACCCGGCCGCCGACCACTCGGTAACCGCCATGGCCGCCCGCGCCCACGTCAGCCCCCGGCACCTGTCCCGGCTGTTCCACCAGGAGCTCGGCAGCAGCCCGGCCAAATACGTCGAAGGGGTGCGGGTCGACGCCGCCATCCGCCTGCTGCACCTGGGGGAGTCGGTCACCGGCTGCGCCCAGCGGGTCGGCGTCGGAAGCCCGGAGACGTTACGCCGGATGTTCGTGGCCCACGTCGGCGTCTCGCCCCGGGCCTATCAGCAGCGGTTCAGTCGAGCAGCCAGTTCAGCAGCGCCGTCCCGTACGGGGTGAGGGAGATGACCCCGAGGGCGATCCAGGCCCCGGTGATGATGCCGACCTGCTTGGTTGACAACGTTCGATGAAAGGGATGGGGTGATCTAGACGTCCTTCTATGTCCCAGGAGGCTAGATGTCATCCCGAGTCCGCTGGGCGGCGACCGCCGCCGTTCTCAGCCTGGCGGTCGCGCTGGCCCCACAAGCGGCCCGCGCGTCGGCTAAGTCCCAATCGGCTCAGCCCCAGTCCGCGATCACCGTCAACCTCAGCCCGGGCGAGCACGCGCTCGTCCGTTTCCGTCTCCCCGACAAGAACGCCCTGGACCGCCTCACCGCGTCGGGCGCCGACCTGGCCGCCGTGCCACATCACTCGCCCGACCAGGTCCTCGCCGACGTCGTCGTCGACGACTCCGAGCTGGCTGCCATGATCAAGAACGGCGCCACCCCGGTCCAGCTGATCGAGCGGCAGTCGCAGGCGGCCGCCCGGGCGAACGCCTCCAAGCTGGCGGTCGGCTCCGACACGCTGCAGTTCCTCCAGGACTACTGGTGGACCAGCAACGGCAAGACGTTCCTGCAGACCCAGGTCGCGACCACCGCGACCGACGACCCGGACGTGCAGATCACCGTCACCTGGAAGACGGCCGACGGGGCCACCGGGTCCTATCAACTGGTCCGGTTCGAGGACGACGGCGAATACCAGTACCACTGGCAGGTGCCGCAGCCGCTGCCCGGCAAGCCGGTGCAGGTGACCGCGACCTCCAGCCTGGGTGGCGCCACCCGCGCGATGACCCCGTCCGCGTGGCCGGGCGCCACGCCGCCGGCCCAGCCGGCCGGCTACCAGAAGGACTTCGTG
>NZ_JBFBAD010000155.1:0-21853 GCF_040682075.1 Actinoplanes sp. NPDC051411
GCGACCCAGGTCGACGCCACCACGTGGGCCAACGCGGTCGACCACCCGTTCTTCATCATCTACGACCTGGCGATGGGCGGCGGCTTCCCGGACGCGTTCGGCGGCGGGCCCACCGCGGCCACGGTCTCCGGCGGCAAGCTGGTCATCGACTCGGTCGCCGTCTACAACAAGGGCCCGGGCAGCGGCGGGGGTGGCTCTCCGTCTTCGGGCCAGACCATCACCGGGCCCGGCGGCAAGTGCGTGGACGTGTCCGGCGACGACACCGGAACCGACGGCACCGCGGTCCAGCTGTGGGACTGCCAGTCCGGCGCGAAGGACCAGCACTGGACGTGGAGCGGCCAGACCCTGCAGACCCTCGGCAAGTGCCTGGACATCGCGGGCGGCGTCAACGCCGCCGGCACGAAGCTGCAGCTCGCGACCTGCAACAACGGCGGCTACCAGAACTGGGTTTCGCAGCCGGACGGGTCGCTTCGTAATCCGGCGACCGGGCGCTGCGTCGACTCGCCGTCCGGGGCCACGGCCAACGGCACCCGGCTGCAGATCTGGGACTGCAACGGCAGCGGCGCCCAGAAATTCGCCATCGGCACCCCGATCTATGGCCCGGGCGGCAAATGCGTCGACGTGGCCGGCGACGACACCGGCGGCGACGGCACCGCGGTCCAGCTGTGGGACTGCCAGCAGACCACCTCGGCCGACCAGAAGTGGACCTGGAACGGCCAGACCCTGCGGTCCCTCGGCAAGTGCCTGGACATCGCGGGCGGCGTCAACGCGGCCGGTACGCAGCTGCAGCTCGCCACGTGCAACGGCGGCGGCTACCAGAACTGGGTCGTCAACGGCGACGGGTCCATGTCCAACCCGGCGACCGGCCGCTGCGTCGACTCCCCGTCGGGCGCCACCGCCAACGGCACCCGCCTGCAGATCTGGGACTGCAACGGGTCGGGTGCGCAGAAGTTCGCCCTGGCTTAGGGCCTCGGCGTACGGGAAAGGGCGGCCGGACCGGCCGCCCTTCGCCGGGAAGGGGGTCAGTCGAAGACTATGACCGAGCGGTTGCCGGCGTGGCCGGCGGCCATCGCGTCGAGGGAGGCGTTGGCGTCGCGGAGGCCGACCTTGGTGATCTCGGGGAGGATGTCGTGGGCCGCCGAGAAGGCCAGCGTGTCGCGGGTGTCGTGCGGTGAGCCGGACGGGTTGATCATGACGTGGAGGCGGTTGAGGACCATCGTGCGGGTCGGGAGGATCAGCGGGTCCTCGTTGTAGCCGCACAGCACCAGCCAGCCGTCCGGCGCCAGGCCGGTGAGGGTGGCCGTGGCGGCCTCGGTGGACGGCGCCGCGTTGAGGATCAGGTTGGCGCCGCCCCACGCCTTGAGGGCCTCGGCCGGGTCGGTGTCCTGGGTGGCGATGAACTTCTCGGCGCCGAACTCGCGGGCCTGAGCCTCCGAACGCCTCGACCGGCCGATCACCGCGACCCGGGCGCCCATCGCGACCGCGTAGCGGACCGCCAGCGCGCCGACCCCGCCCGGGCCGATCACCGCGACGCGGGAGTTCGCGGTGATTTTGCCCTGCCGCAGGCTGTTGAAGGCGGTCAGGCCGGCGCACATCAGCGGCGCCGCGGCGACCGGGTCGAGGCCCTCCGGCAGAGGGGTGACGAAGCCGGCCTTCAGCACGGCGTATTCGGCGTAGCCGCCGTCGAAGACGATGCCGGTGATGCGCTTGCGCGGGCAGAGGATCTGGTCGCCGCGGACACAGTAGTCGCAGTGGCCACACGAGTCGCCGAGGAACTGGGCGCCCACCGTGGTGCCGACCGCCGGGAAGGAGACGCCGGGGCCGGTCGCCGCCACCACGCCGGTGATCTCGTGGCCGGGGACGAGCGGGAACTTGGCGATGGGCCAGCGGCCCTGGAGCACGTCCAGGTCCGTGTGACAGATGCCGCACGCGATGATCTTGACCAGCACCTCGCCCGGTCCGGGCTCGGGAACGTCGCGTTCGGTGATCGTGAGCGGCTCATCTACCGCGGTGGCAACGGCGGTAAGCATGAGTGACCTCAATTCAGTCGACGGGCGCCCATCATGATCCAGGCTCGGACGCCGCAGCATCTGTCATTTGACGATGGTTGAGCGTCGAAAACCGGATCAGAAGTCGCTGAAGATGTAGGGCATCTGCCGCGGGAACAGGCTCGTCAGCGGGGCGATCGCCTCCGGAGACAGCACGCCCAGGCCGCGGGTGAAAACCTCGACCGGGTCGAGCACGCCGTACAGGAGGGCGCTGAACCCGCCCACCGTGAGCGTCGCCGCCGGGTTGCCGCCCTTCGCCACGACCAGGCGACCCCCCTCCGACGACAGGCGCCACACACCACCGACCCACTCGTCGTCCGGAATCTCGATCGTGACGTCGCCCGCGCCCACCGGCGTACCGGAAAGAGCGGGCATGTCCAATACCCGCACCATCGGTCCGCCCTTGCGGGGATGACTGACCCGGCCCTCGGTGGTGACCGCCAGGTCGGTGCCCCACAACTCCGGCACCTCGTCGGTGCTGATCGTGACCGACACCCGGGCGACCTGGTCGACGTGGCGGGCGAAGAACTGCAGCAGCAGCGCCCGGCCGAGCGGCCCCGTGGTCAGCAGATCCTCGGCGATCAGGTCGGCGCCATATTCGTTGATGCGGTAACGCACCGCCCCGACCACCTCGCCCTCGGAGCGGGCCACCGCCAGCCAAACCTCATCATCGCGGAACATCTCCGCCCGGGTCGCATCAAAAACCGAAAACCCGTGGCGCGCCTCCAGGAGGCGGTGGGTCAGCTGCGTGTACGCGTCGAAGCCGTCAA
The DNA here is from genome assembly GCF_040682075.1 of Actinoplanes sp. NPDC051411. NCBI lineage: Bacteria > Bacillati > Actinomycetota > Actinomycetes > Micromonosporales > Micromonosporaceae > Actinoplanes > Actinoplanes sp. NPDC051411. Next base: position 2,819 of record NZ_JBFBAD010000155.1, read on the forward strand.
CCATCGCCAGCCGCTCGACCTCACCCGGCAGCTCCGCCCGGACCAGATGGCCGAGCCCCTCCGGAGCGAACGTCGCCGTGCGGTAGCGGGGCACACCGACAAAGCCGAACCGGGCATAAAAGCTCGGACGAAACGGGTAAAGCACGCTGACCGCCGAGCCCTCCTCCCGCATCTGACCCAGCAGCCGCTCCAACAACGCCCGCACCAGCCCCCGCCGCCGCGCCGACGGATGCGACGCCACCGACGCCACACCGGCCATGTCGTGCACCAGGCCCCGCACGTTCTGCCGCAGCCGGTAGGCGGCCACCGCCGCCAGCGCCTGCCCATCCTCCTCGGCGATCAGGCTGACCGCGGTCTCGTTGAATCGCGCCCGCTCCCGGTACCGCTCCTCATCCGCGGCCGGCCACGGCGAGGGCTGAAAGGCGTACGAGGTGAGCGGAAACATCGTCGCCGTGCGCTCCGCGGCGCTGATCTGCCGAAAGTCCATGCCCACATCCAACCCCGTCCGCGTCCGGTTTCCCCCGGATGGCCAGGTGGCGACGCGCCGGGGACCCCGGTTTGGCAATGCCGAGGTGGACCCGCTAATGTTTCTTCCGTTGCCGGGGCTGCGGAAGCGGGGCCGGAGAGACAAGCGGACGTAGCGCAGCTGGTAGCGCATCACCTTGCCAAGGTGAGGGTCGCGGGTTCGAATCCCGTCGTCCGCTCGGAGAGGCCGCGACAGGTTATCGATGCGGGGCCGGCTCGGTGGAGTGGCCGAGAGGCGAGGCAACGGCCTGCAAAGCCGTGTACACGGGTTCAAATCCCGTCTCCACCTCGGCAGTTGTTGTACCCCGAGGGCGATTGGCGCAGCGGGAGCGCGCTTCCTTGACACGGAAGAGGTCACTGGTTCGATCCCAGTATCGCCCACGAAAGTTTTCGCAGGTCAGAGGCCCGTTACCGATTCTTTGGTAACGGGCCTCTTGCTGGTTCCTCCTTACGGTGGGAGCAAATGGGAGCACAAGATCCATTGGGTGTGCTCTCGGGACCCGATCGGCCGGAGACCGAGTCGGCGGCGGAGTAGAGCCGCCTATCCGCACCTGCACCATCCACAGCCTGTGGATAGTGCGGGTGGCTCCGAATTGTTCGTAGGCGAGGTCCTTTGGTGGGGGTTCAGCGCGTGACGCGGCCGAGGAGGGTGCCGTGGCGTTCGGCAGGCGCGCGCGGTGACGCGTGGACCTGGCCGCGTTCGTTGTCGTAGACCCCAGCAGGGCTTGCAAGGTGAGCGGTTCGTCCCCGGGGTAGGCCGAGGCCCGTGCTGGGTCATGCGACGTGCAGATGGCGGGCAGGCCGCCTGGTCGCATCACCTCAACCGCGACCGGATCCAGCTCCAGCGTGGCCTTCAGCCTGGCCAACTGCTCGTCGGAGAGCGTCGGATCCGGGCCATTGGCACCCCGCGACACCAGCCCCGGGGGGCCGGCAGCGACCCAAACCCGGCGCCACTGATACGCCGACTTCGTCGACAGCTCCAGCATCGAGGCGACCTCAACCGCCGAAACGCCCTGTTCGAACAGCTCCGCTGCCCGAACCCGGACCCGTTCACGCCGAACCCGTTGTGCCAGATCAAGGCGCCCACCATCGCCGTACCGCATGTGATCAGCAGACCCGAAACCTCCACCCGAAACGATCACCCGGAAGTATCACAGTGGATCAGAGGCAGACCCTCACCCCGAAAGGTCTCTAGAGACCGCGTTACGAGCCTGAAAAACCAGCAAGCTCGTGCAGCTCTCTCATCGGCTGTCCACCGCCGGCCGCCGGCCGTGGACCGTGGTGATGGGCGTAAGGCTTCCTCTGGTCTCGTTGAATTTATGAAAGGCTCGAGCTCATGCAACCTCAGCTTGATTCCGCCCCTGCTCCATATCGCCTTCAGGCTGCTCGCGTATTGCGTGTCAACGACGAACGCACGTGCGACATCTGGAGGGACGGGGCGGTCGATGCCGTTCAATTTGCCGCCACCCTGCCCTCCCCACGGACGGAACGGGTATCTCCCGGCCACCTGGTCGCGGTCGCCACTGCGCCGGATGGCACCGACGTCGCGGTGTGGAGGTGGTACGACGCGGTCGTGCTGGGCGATGAGGCCGACGGCTCCGTCCGGCTGTGGGAGCCGGCGCACGGCGAGGTCGTCGCCCGGCCACGGGCGTCGTATCAGAAGCAGCTTCCAGGATCGCGTGCGTACGCCTCGGCCGGCCTTCCCGGCGCCGAATGGTGGGTCGTCGGCGGCACCGACGTCGAGCTGGCTGAAGTCGCAGCACTGTATACCGAGCACAACCTCTGGCCGACCGCGTTCGACTTGCATTCCTGACCGGCAACCGGAATCGCCTGCGGGCGCAGGCGCGCCCGGACATCGGCATGAGTGTGCCTCCCGTCAGCCCAGCGCTCGTCACAGCCTCCCCCATCTGCCGGACTACGACTGGATAGTTGACAGCTCGGACCTGAAGGGACGGCTGGGCGTCGTGCACTTCCAAAAGATTCGCATGGCGGACGAGGTGTACATCGTGGATCCGGGCGGCTACCTAGGAGAATCAACCCGACAAGAGATTGCCTACGCGGAGTCGCTCGGCAAGCCGGTCCGGTATCTGAGCCGCGAGCGCTTGGCGCGAACGGGAGAGCCCAAGAGTGAGTCCGACCGGGCGGTCCGCTCATCGACATGTCAGCGCACTCCCGCAGCTCACCTGGCGATCGGGGGGACGTCGCGACTTGTACCCCACCGGTCGTCTGCGGTGTAGAGATCATCGGCGCCGCCGGCCTTCTCCCGATAGTGGCATTGACGCTGCCGTTCCGGCATGACCGTGGCCGCCACAGACGACTCGGTGACCGCCAGGACGGTCCGTCGGGGTCGCAGCCAGGTCGCTGAGCGCGCCACAGGGGCGTGGCCTGTACTCAGGCTCACCAAGTATCGCGTGGTGGTCGTTATAGGTTGAGTGGGTGCCGAACAGCGACGAACGAGGAGGCACCGTGAACATCCAGTTCCTCGCGACCGTGGCCGTGATCGCTCCCGATCCGGCCGGCAGCCGCAACCTGTATGCCGGGGCGATGGGTCTCCCGCTACAGGGCGAGGGTGACGGCTACTACCACAGCGAACAGATCGCCGGCTGCAAGTCGTTCGGGATCTGGCCGCTCTCCCAGGCCGCTCAGGCGTGCTTCGGAACCGACCAGTGGCCCGCAGGACGGCCGGTACCGCAGGTCAGCATCGAGTTCGATGTGACCGATGCCGCCGCCGTCGCCCCGGCGGCACAGCAGCTGAAGCAGGCCGGCCACGAGCTGCTTCACGGGGCACGAGAGGAGCCATGGGGCCAGACCGTCGCCCGGCTGCAGTCACCCGAGGGCGCGATCATCGGAATCTCCTACACGCCCGTGCTTCACGACTGACCACGGCGCGCGAATCCAACGGTCCCGTCCTGCACGGCCGACTTCGGACGCTTTGGCGATCACCGCTTGATCGAGGGCGGTACTCGCGGTCAAGAACGCCACGTCAAATGCCTGACGGCAACTTCAACTTGGACGAAGCTATCACCCCCTCACGGCTGAACTCGCGCATAGCCGCCACCGCGCAGCTACCAGGACGAAAGCTGGGCGATATCGCCGTGCAGCCGTTCCACGTTGTCTACGACGGTGTGACGTTCGCGCTGGTCGACGAGTCCGACGCCGAGCGAGGCGACTGGTTGGAGCTATACCCGGACCGGCTCGGATTTAGCCACCCATGGGACGGTACGTACAGCACATAAGGCCTGGCTCCGTGCGTCAGGCCTTGCCGCTGGAGTGAGCACGGTCGGCGGCTACTTCTTCGCACTGCCCGGCGTGACCTCAGCGGACGACTGGTACGGCCGCGGCATGGTCGATTGATGCGCGACGGAAGGTCGGACACGCGCCATGGACCGGCCGGGGACGGGCAGGCCCACGGCTATCCAGCGCTGCGGTCCCGCCGGTCCGGAGACGCCGGAGTCACGACCGCAGGCGGGGGCGGAGCCGCAGTCACGACCGCGGCCCGAGCCGGAGCCGGCGTGTCGACCAACCGGGCGAGCAACTGCAAGCGCTCGCTGTCGGTGCTGCCCTCTTCGGCGGTGTAGGCGACGACCATGGGTCCGGGCGCCGTGCCGGGCAGTCGGTAGGCGTCCCAGTCCAGGTTCAGCTCACCCACGAGCGGGTGCACGAGGCGCATCCGGCCGCGGGTGGTCTCCTCGATGTCGTGGCGGCCCCACAGCGTACGGAATTCGGCGCTGTGCACCGCGAGTTCACCGACCAGCTCGAGGGCCCGGGGGTGCCCGGGGTCGGCGGCCACCGCGGTGCGCAGCATCGCGGTCAGCTCGCCGACGGTGGCCGCTCGGTCTGGGCAGGTCAGGTCGGCGTCGGGCTGCAGCAGCAACCACAACATGTTCCGGGCCGGCCGGGGCAGCGCGGTCAACTCGCCGAGCAGGGCGGCGGCCAACGGGTTCCAGGCCAACACGTCGAGGTGCCGGCCAACCACCAGCGCCGGTGCGGTCATCGCGTGCAGCAGCCGCAGGGTGGTTGGAGGCACCACCTCGGGGACGCGTGACCGGCGGCGGATCGGCTTGCGCGCGGCGGCGGCGAGCGTGTGCAGATGCCGGCTCTCCTCCGGGGGGAAGTTCAGGGCCCGGGCGAGGGCGTCGAGAACCTGCTCGGACGGGCGCACGTCACGGCCCTGTTCCATGCGCTGGTAGTAGTCCGAGCTCACCCCGGCCAGCAGGGCGATCTCCTCGCGGCGCAGCCCGGAGACCCGGCGGCGCGGCCCCGGTTCCAGCCCGACGTCCTGCGGTCGCAACCGGGTCCGCCGGGCTTTGAGGAATTCCGCGAGCTCACGGCGGGGATCGTCGGCCATGGGGGCGAGTATGCCTCCGGCGACCGGCGCGAGGGTAGGTCTCGCTGTCCCAGGAAACATCGGTCGACCACGATCGCGGCCCGGCCCCGCAGGATCGGTGTGGCCAGACGTTTCCCGCCGGGAGGACCAGAACCATGAAAGCCATCCAGATCTTCTCGTACGGCACGCCGGACGTTCTCGCCGTGACCGAGGTGGAGCGGCCCGAGCCGGGACCGGGACAGGTGCTGGTCGCGGTGGCGGCGTCCAGCGTGAACGGGCACGACGCACTGCTTCGTTCGGGAGCCATGAAAATCGTCTCCGGCCGCCGGTTCCCGATCGGCGTCGGCCTCGACTTCGCCGGCGTCGTCGCCGGCACCGGCCCGGGGGTCCACGGCGTGGCCATCGGCGAGCTGGTGTGGGGCACGGTGCACCCCCGCGAGAAGCACGCGGTCGCGGGGGCCGCCGAATTTGTCGTCGTCGCGGCGGATCGCATCGGGCCGGTGCCGGCCGGCCTGTCGGCGGTGCAGGCCGCCGCCCTCGTCGTGCCCGGCATCACCGCCCTGGCCGCACTCCGCGGTGCCACCCACCTGGCCGCCGGCGAAACCGTGCTCGTGCGCGGCGCGGCCGGCGGCGTCGGCACGGCCACCGTGCAGCTTGCGCACGGGTTCGGCGGCCGGGTGACCGCGCTGGCCCGCACCCGGCACGCCGCCGCGCTCACCGGCCTGGGCGCCGAACGGGTCCTCGACTACCGCGAGACCGCGCCGGAGGAGGCCGGCCGGTTCGACGTCATCGTGGACACCGTCGGCACGGACCTCGCCCGCTACCGCCGCCGGCTCACCAAGGGCGGCCGGATGGTCACCGTGGGGCTGTCCGGCCCGGCCATCGCCGCGATCGCCGCCTCCACCGTCTTCGGCTCCCGCCGGATCCGCACGTTCAGTGCCGATCCGCGCACCCGGCAACTGGCCGAGCTGGCCGGGCAGGTCGCGTCCGGCGCGATCGTCCCGGTGATCGACGGCGTGCACCCGCTCGCCGGCATCGCCTCGGCCCACCGCGCCTTCGACGCGGGCGGCGTCCTCGGCCGGCAGGTCGTGCGGGTGAGCACGTCCGAAGACCCGGTGGACCCGGCGTGACGGGCCGGGAAGCCGGCTGCGACAAGGGATTGCGGGCCGGCCGGCTTCACCGCGGCGTTCGTGGCCGGCGATCAGGACGTGGCGGGCGAACCCACGTGGTGGTCCGTGACTTGGTGCGCCCCGCCACGCGCTGCTCCTGACCCGCCAGGCTCCGGCCGGCCCGTATCTCGGTCAGATCTTGCCCGGGCCGGCGTGGGCGAGGACCGACGCCGCGACCTGCGAGGTGGGCAACTTGGTGTACTTGTAGCCGCTGGGCAGCGACCAGTTCACCGAGCTCGGGGCCGAGCAGCCGGCGAGGGCCGCCCCGTTCACGGTCGAGCCGGTGTCCTTGAAACTGCCCTCCGGGTTGGCCGTGTTCGGGTTCATCACTACGTCGCCGCAGCGGCCGGCGGTTGCTCCGGTGATGTCGAAGACATTGTTTTCCGCGATGATCTGCGACTTGATCCCGGTGCCGATGCTGTACAGGTGTGGGTAGGCCGGATCGCTCTTGCTGCCGACGAAGTAGTTGTTGACCGAGTGCACCTCGCCGAACCGCACCCGCGGGGCCCGCTGGCCGATGTTGCGGTACAGGTTGCCGATGAAGGTGATCGTCTGGTGGCCGATGTCGCCGGTCTTGCTGTCGGATTGCCCGACCAGCGTGTTCTTCTCGTGCAGTTCGAAGATCGTGTTCGACACGGTCACGAAGTCCGAGGCGTTCTTGATGTCCAGCGAACCGTCGTGGCACTGGATGTGCTTGCGGACACCGTTCTTGTCGGTGTTGCCCAGCGGCTCCATGTCATCGGTGTACGGCGCGTCGGTGAACCACACGTGGTCGATCCACACATGGGTGGAGCCGTCCACGGTCATCCCGTCGAACTCCGAGTTGTAGTTGCCGGCCCCGTCGCCCGAGTCCCACTTCGGCGCCAGGTCGCAGGGATTGGTGATCTTGATGTTGCGGATGATGACGTTGTCGATGTTCGAGACCTTGAACCAGCCGTTCGGCAGGTAAGCGTTGGACCCCACACCGATGATCGTGGTGTTCGGCTGAAGCTTGACCTCGGCCCGAGCGGCCTGGTCGTCATGGCTGGTGAACGGCTTACCCTCGCTCATGTCGATGCTGCCGACCCACTTGATGATCTTTGGAGCCTTTTTGTCGGTCTTGCCGGTGGCCGGGTCGGTGCCGGCCAGCGCGGCGATCAACTGGGCGCGGGTCGAGACGGTGTACGTGTGCGCGGCGGTGGCCGCGGAGCCGCCGGCCGTGCCGCCGGACTGTGCGGCCCAACCGGTGTCAGCGACGGCCGTAGCGGGATCCGCCGCGGCCAACGACGGGGTGACGGTCACCGCGTTGGCTTGTGCCGAGGCGACGACCAGCGCGCCGCCGGTGAGTACGGCGGTGGCCATGGTGAGGACACGGGCCCGGCGCGAGCCGGGAAGGTTCATGTTCATGGGAGCACTCCGGATAGACGGGCGGCGACCCGGAAGCACTCGGTGGAAAGCGCTTACCTGGCCGTATTGGTGGCCATCGTTACATGCCCGGCTTCCGCGGTAAACCCCCCAAGCCGGGGGCCGGGCTTCCCGACCGGCGGGCGCGTCGGGCCGTCTCCTGAGTGAGGTCCTTGACCTCGGAGGCGAGACCGCGGCGAAGCCCGGTGCCCATTTCGCCGGGGCGGGCGGCTTCGATGGTGGCGTTCAGGGCGAGCAGGTGGGTCTGTGATGGCGATGGCGAGGGCACCGAAAACTTTCGGCATGTCGGGGCGGAGCACGTCCAGTTGAATGACGATCCCTGCTATCGATCAGCATCGATCGATGCTATTTTCCGAAAGGGTTTTCGGCGCGTGCCGTGAACCCGGGCCGACCAGCGGCACGCGCGAGCCGGCCTCGATCAGGAAGGAAACGAGATGGCATCTGGACGCACTCGGCGCCTCTTGGCAGTCGTGCTCGCGGCCGGCCTGGGCGCGACACTCCCGGTCATGACGGTGACGGCGCATGCCGACGCCGGCTGCCAGGTGTCGTACACGGTCGGTTCGCAATGGCAGGGTGGTTTCGGCGCATCCGTGGCGGTGACCAACCTCGGTGACCCGATCAACGGGTGGACGCTGCGATGGTCGTTCGACGCAGGGCAGACCGTCGGCCAGACGTGGAACGCCACCGTGGCCCAGTCCGGTGCGGCGGTCACCGCGTCCGGCGTGAGCTACAACGCCGCGCTGGCCACCGGTGCAAGCGTGTCGTTCGGCTTCAACGGAACCTGGACCGGGTCGAACCCGGCGCCGACCGGCTTCACCCTGAACAACGTCGCCTGCGCCGGCACCACCACCACCACGACACGCCCGACGACCCCGCCGACCACCAAGCCGACCACGGCCCCCACCACCACGCCGCCGAACGGAACGCCGCCGGCCGGGACCGTCCGGGTCTACTGGCTCAAGCCCACCGACAAGGCGTTCGACCAGCGATACCCCGACGGCATCACCGGCGTCATGAAGGAAGCGCAACGGTTCTTCAAGGCTCAGCTCGGCAAGACGTTCACGCTGAACAGCCCGGTCGTCGAGGTGGTCAACGGCCTGCACGACACGAACTGGTACATCACCACCAACTGCACCGGCAGCGACCACTACTGGTGCGTGGTTGACAACGGGCAGCGCGAGCTGCAGCAGCGGTTCGGCGCGGACAGCCGGTGGATCAACATCGAGGAGGTCAGCGCCGAGGAAACGAACCAGTCCGGCGGCGGTGGGGGCAACGGCTGGGTGCTCCTCAGCGGTCACGACGCGGACGGCGCCGCGGGTGTCAACGGCCCGATCAACCGCTGGTACGGCGGAATGGTCCACGAGCTGGGCCACGCCTTCGGCCTGCCCGACGCCACCTCGACCGACGGCACGTGCATGTCGGCCTCCCTCTACGACTACCCCAACTGCAGCTTCAACCAGACCCAGAAGAACGGCATCCTCAACGGTCCGTTCGCCGGCTTCTTGTCTTGACGAACGTCAGCTCGCCCGCGGGTGGGGGATCGGCCCTCTCCCACGAATCATCCGGAGAGGTACGTGATCATCGGTCAGCATCGATCGGTCATGGCTCGGGGTGGTGCTGGAGCGCCTCGGTGAGCCAACTGAAGATCGGCGCGAGTGGCGTCATGGTGGGCGAGCCGTTAATGGTGGCGATCAGGTGCCAGTACCGCTCCACCCGCGGATCGTTGGCGATGGTCAGCCGGGTCAGCATCTTGGCGCGGTACTCGGGACTGTCGGTGGCCTCGAAGGTGTCCGCGTAACGGGCGACCAGCTCGGAAACCACCAGACCAGCCTGCGCTGACGCGGGCTGGATCCCAGCAGTGAACGCCGCCGCGACCCGGTCACGGACGTCGTTGGTCAGGTCGTGATGCAGCCCTGTCTGGTCACCGTCGGCACGCTCGGCCGCCTGATATTCAGCCATCCGCCGGACACTGGCTCGGAAGTCGGTGTCCTGTACCAGCTCCGCCAACTCGATCCAGCACTCGACCTGCTCGGCGGTCGGCTCGTCCGGTAGCTCCGGCATCGCCGAACGAAGCAGCTCCATCAGCTCCGGGTTGGCGTCGACACCGCCGAACGTGCTGTCGACGAAGTCGTTAATGAGCCGGTGGCGTTCGGCCTCGGACAGTTGCACGATGCGGTGCATGAGCTTTATCTCCTCAGGGCTGAAGTGCCGTTTCGCCACCGCACGAAGGACCGCCCGCCGCAGTCGAAGCACTCGGATCTGCACGTCAAGCGCCTCGGCGTGGGCGATCGCGGCCTGCGACACGGTGATCTCATCGGCGAGCACCCGATGAATGCTGGCCAAATCAACACCCAGCTCGCGCAACGTGCGGATCAGGTCAAGGCGAGCGACCGCGGTCAGGTCATAACGGCGGTGGTTGGCGGAACTGCGGTATGTGGGCGGCAGAACGCCGGAATCGGAGTAGAACCTGATCGTGCGTACCGGTAGACCGGTCCGCCGAGCCAGATCCCCGATCGAGTACAACGTCCTGTGATCCACGTCGAACAGCCTCCAACCTCCACCAGGTGGAGATGCAACCCGCCGATCATCCTGCATGAACCCGCCGACCGAAACCGGTCCCGTGGACGACGACCGCAACAGCCCCGGTGCCACGGCCGCGTTTGCAGGTCGACCGATGCGCGTGCATGCCGCGTACAAGGTGCCCATGTCGGACCCCGTCACCGAGCGTAAATGGTCAGCCGGCAGGCCGCTGGTGCCCTCGCTCCGGGAAGAGGTGGAGCCCAAACTCGCGAACATCGAGATTGGTGAGATCCCGCTGGTCCCGAAACTCAGCGACATCTGGTGACAGAACCCGGAATTCACGAGCAAAGCCAGCCATTCGAGTGACTGTGCGCTGTGACCCACATCCGGATTTGGCCGATGAGCGGACGTTTCCGCGACCGAGGTCGGTGGGTCGCGACCTGCCACAATCAGGCAATGGCCAAGATCGTGCTATTCCACTCCATGTTAGGGCTGCGCTCTGTGGAACTGCGCGCCGCGGATCGCCTGCGCGCAGCCGGGCACGAGGTCATCACGCCCGACCTCTACGCACGCCAGACCGCCTCGACACTCGATGAGGGCTTCCAGTTGAAGGACCATCGGATCGGCTGGGCCACCATCGAACAGCGTGCTGATCAGGCCGTGCAGAACCTGCCGGCCGACACGGTGCTGGCCGGCATCTCCATGGGCGCGGGTGTCGTCAGCACGTTGCTGCCCCAACGACCCGATACTGCGGGCGTGCTCTTGTTGCACGGCCTTGCCCCGATCCCCACCACCGCCCGTGACGGCCTGCCGGTCCAGCTTCATGTCGCCGACGCGGACGAGTTCGCACCACCTGTCGAAGTCGCCGCCTGGCTCGAAGCGGCAACCCGGACCGGCGTCGACGCGCAGGTGTTCACCTACCAGCAGGCAGGCCATTTCTTCACCGACCCCAGCCTGCCCGATCACAACGCACAGGCGACGACCCTGACCTGGCAACGCGTCCTCGACTTCCTGCGGACTGTCTCCGGGTGACGCTCTTCCACCGGTCTGCGTGTCGAAGCTGGTTAACATGCGAAGATGCTGGACAACGCACGGATCGAAGCCCGAATTCCCACTCAGGATCTCGCTCGAGCCGGCGCTGGTATGCCGAGAAGCTTGGCCTCGAACCGGTCGAGGAACGTGACGGCGGCCTGCGTTACGAGGGCGCAACCGGTGTCTTCTGCCTGTTCGCCTCGGCCGGGCGGTCCGACGGCTCGTTCACTCAGATGGGCTTCTACGTCGACGACATCGAAGCGGTCGTCGCTGGGCTGTGCCCCCGCGGGGTGGTGTTCGAGCAGTACGACGGCGCCGTGAACGGGATCATGGACATCGAGGGCAACTACCCGGACCTGGCCGCCGAGCTGATGCGGCAACTGCAGTCTGCGGCCCACCGCACCGAACGGGTCGTCCTGCGGACCGTGTCGGCCTGTTGCGAGGCATTGCTGGCCCCCGCCCCGGAACTTGACTCCACGTTCCGGGCGGCGCTGACCGCGTGCGATGCCTCGACCCTTCCGCTGGAACACGCTCGTACCCTTCCGTGCGACGCCGGCGCCGCGGCGGACCTGCATGGTGCCGTCCGGCCCGGCCTTCTGGCGGGCCGGAAGAGTAACCGGAACGCCGGCAGAGCGGCAGAAGTCCGCGCCGGGCGGCCATCACCCGGTCGCCCGCTGCGGCGATTGCGGTTTCGCTCTGCGCTCGGTCACAGCCAGTTTGCCTCGGTGGCGATGCGAATGGCGTCCAGCCGGCTGTGCGCGTCGAGCTTGTGCATGATCGTTGATAGGTAGGTGCGTACGGTGCCGGGTGTGAGGAACAAGACCGCGGAGATCTCCCGTACGGACATGCCGGCGGCGGCGAGCCGCAGCACGTCGCCTTCCCGCGGTGTCAGCGGGTTCGGCGGTCCGTTCACCATCGACACGGCAATCGCCGGTTCGATGAAACGTTCACCGGCGGCCACCCGGCGCACGGCATCCTCCAGCTCCTCGATGTGACAGTTCTTTCTCAGGCACGCTCCGACCCCACGGCCCAGCGCGTGCCGGAGGGCGGCGGAGACGGCCACATTGGTGAGGACGACGACACCGCAGTCCGGGCGTTCCCCGGCGACGGTGTCGATGGCGTCCACCACCGAGCCCTTGGGTGTGTCCAGGTCGACGACGAACACGTCGGCGTCGACCCTGCGGGCTAATTCCGGGCTCAGGTCTGCGCTCGTCTTCTCCGCCACGACGGTGAGGTCGTCTTCACGCGGCAGCGCCTTCGCAAGGGCCGTTCTCAGCAGGCATATGTCGACGATCAGCATGATGCGGATCATGGTGGTTTCCTTCCCAGGCTGGTGAACTGTGCCTGGTTCGCCCGATTGTCACGGTGTCGAACCGGCACGGACAGAGGCGAGGAGTCGCGCGGCACGCTGGAGCGCCGGCGCGACGGGGAAGGATCAACCGGGCAGCGGTGCGCGGCTCAGGCCGCGTCCCTGCCGATGCATCGAGTCGGTAGCCACGGTCCCGAGCAGGGCCGGAGTGGGAAGCCAGGCGCCGGAGGTCGTCGCCCAGGCCCCTGGGGCGGTATTCACGCCGGCGGTGGCTGAGGAGCTCGCGAGCGCGAGCTGGACCGGTTGGGGGGCCGGTGACCACGGGACAGTCCGCCGCAACGCACCGGGTGCCGCGCCATGACTCTCGACGGCCTTGGCCGGGGCCGGGGAGGACGAGGGCGGCGCCTGGCCGGCCCGGGCGCACGGTCGGCTTGTGTCGTGGCCTTTGTCAGCGGCCTCGGGTGCCTGTTGAGCTGTCCGGGTCGCGCTGACCGCCTTCGTGGTCGTTGCGCGGACCGGGGATCCGACCGGCGGAGCCGCCAGGGATGCGGAGGCCATCGAGCGGTCCCAGGCGGTGTTGACGACCGGCCCCGGCGCAGAGCCGGTGATAACGGGCGTCGGGGTCGCCGGCGAAACCGGACGGAACGTCGTGCCGACCGGTGCGGTAACGGATCGCAGGACCGCGGCGGCCGGTTTCGTGAGGGGCTGAAGCGCCGCCTTGACCGGCGCTGTAACGGTTTGCAGAGCCGTGGTGACCGGGGTGACGGTGTTGAGGGTGGTGGTCAGGCGGGCGGTGGGTCGCAGCGTCGTGGTCGCCGGAGTGGCCGTGCGCAGCTGGGTCTCGCCGAGGTTCACGCCGGTGCGAGGCTTGCCCGGTGCCGGCAGCGTCCGCAACGCCTTACCGGCGCTCGACGGCGTGACTTGCTTGGCGGGCGGCTGCCGCCTGGTGTGCTGGCTGTGGAGGGGAACTGGCACCCGCTTGGCGGTCTGCAACTGGCCGGTCCGCTTCGCGCGAACGGATACTCGTACCCGTTCGGCGTTCCGGGAAATCCGGGTGACTGTGTGCCGGCCGGCGGGGGGAGTGGGGTGGCCCGCGGCCTTGCCGGCCCGGGACACCAGGCTGCGGGTCCGATCGACCGTGCTCGTCCGTCCGGCGGCCGGCGAACCGCCATCCTGGCTGCGGCCAGGATCGGGGACTCCGCTGTGGAGGATCGGACTGAGCCCGGCGGTGACGTTGCCGAGGCCCGGCGCCACCGGCTTGTCGTTCGCGTGCGCAGCGCTGGCGCTCAGCAGCAGATAAGCCACCGTCGCCGAGGCCGCCAGGATGATCAGGCGGAGGACGGTGGACAGGCATTGTTCAGCCGTTCGATCGGGCACCTCTGCCGTCACCACGGGGAACGCTCCGTCCTGCTTCGCTGAGTCGGTCCACCAAGGACCGTAACGCCGTCTTCTAATGATCGCCAATGATGTCGGAGGAAATTGCCTCGCGCACGCTTCCCCAGAGGGATTTCTTTAAACACTGCGTTTGTCAGCAATGTGCGGTGAAAGGTGTGGTGGAGCCACTGACATCGGCGACTGTCCCGTCCCGGCGGGTTCTCGGCACGATTGCCGCAGACCGATGAGGGAGGCCGGAGTTGGATCGCCGTTACGACGCCTACTGTGCCGTCGACCCGCTGTTCTACGACTCGCTGGCGACCACGCAACGCTCGGCGGGGGACTTTCCGGCGGCCCGCCGGCCACTGCCGGACGGCTGGCGCCTCCAGGCCCACGAGGACTGGCTGATCGCCGGCCCGGACGGCGCGAAGCTGCCCCGGCAGGGTTGGAAGATCCATTCTTCGGGCTGCCCGGACAACGGCGAGCGGATAGTCGACACCATTTGGGAATACTGCGTAGCTCGGGGGATTTCGTTCAAATTCCTCCGCTCTCCGCAAGTGCTGTTCATGCGGAACTCGAAGTATTCGCCCCGGGCCTCCAGCGGCAAGCTCGCCACGATCTATCCGGTCGACGACACCGCCGCGCAGACCATTCTGACCGAGCTCGGCGTGCTGCTGAGCGGCGAGCCGGGCCCGTACATCCTCAGTGACCTGCGCTGGGGCGACGGTCCGCTGTACGTCCGCTACGGCGCCTTCGCGCACCTCTACTGCATCGCCGGCGACGGTGACCTGGTGCCGGCGCTGGCCGGGCCGGACGGCACGCTCGAGCCGGACCGGCGCCAGGCGGTCTTCAGCCTGCCGCCCTGGCTCGAGCTGCCCGCGTTCCTCGAGCCGCATCTGGCCGCCCGCAACGCGGTGACCACGAACGACGTGCCCTACCGGGTGACCCGGGTCCTGCACTACTCCAACGCCGGCGGCCTCTACGCGGCCGAGGACCAGCGGACCGGCGAGCAGGTCGTACTGAAGGAGGCGCGACCGTACGCCGGGCTCGACGGCCGCGGCGACGACGCGATCACGCGGCTGCGCCGGGAGCACGAGATGCTCGACCGGGTGGCCGACGCCGGCTGTACGCCCCGCGTGCACGACCGTTTCCCGCTGGGTGAGCATGAGTTTCTGGCCATGGAGTACGTCGAGGGCGAGCCGCTGAACCGGCTCATCGTGCAGAAGTACCCGCTGACCGAGGCGGACGCCGACGAGGCCACCCTCGCGGAGTACACGCAGTGGGCCCTGGCCGTCTACCACCAGGTGGAGCAGGCGGTGCGCGCCCTCCACGAGCGCGGGGTCGTCTACGGGGACCTGCACATGTTCAACATCATGGTGCGGCCGGACGGGCGCATCGCGCTGCTCGACTTCGAGGTGGCCGCGCCGATCACCGAGCGGCGCCGCCCGGGCCTGCGCAACCAGGGCTTCGCCGCCCCGCGGGACCGAGTCGGCGCGGCGGTGGACGAGTACGCCCTGGCCTGCCTCGCGATCGCGCTGTTCCTGCCGCTCACCCCGCTGCTGCGGCTGTACCCGGCCAAGGTGAGGCACTTCGCGGACATCATCGCCGAAGACTTCCCGGTGCCGCGCGACCTGCTGGACCGCGCGGTGGCCGTCGTGGAGGGCCCTTCCACCGCGCGGCCGCACGGCAGCGGAACCCGCGACTGGACGGTCTTCGACGCCGAACCGGACCGCTGGCCCGCCGCGCGTGACGCGCTCGTACGTGCCATTCTCGGCAGCGCCACGCCCGAGCGCGCTGACCGGCTCTATCCCGGCGACATCGAGCAGTTCCGGGTCGGTGGCCTCGGTGTGGCGCACGGTGCCGCCGGCGTGCTGTACGCGCTCGCCGAGTCCGGTGTGGACATTCCTCCCGAGCACCGCGAATGGTTCCTCAAACGCGCCGCCGACCCGGGTTTCGATCCGCGTCACGGCTTCCTCGACGGCCTACACGGCGTCGCATACGTCCTGGAACGTCTCGGCGAGCGCCAACCGGCACTGGACCTGGTCGAGCGCTGCCTGACCGCGGGCTGGGAGGGCCTCGGCCCGGATCTGGCGGGCGGGGTCGCCGGCATCGGCCTTAACCTGCTGCACCTGGCCGGGCGGACCGGCGAGACCGGGCTCCGCGACGCCGCGCTGCGCGCCGCGGCCCTGGCCGGGAACCGGCTCGGCGACGTCGGCTCCGTCCCCGAGGTCAGCGGCGGCGAGCACCCGCACGCGGGGCTCACCCGCGGTTCCAGCGGGGTGGCTCTCTTCTTCTTGCGCACGTACGAGGCTACGGGCGACAGCGGGTATCTCGAGCTGGCCGCCACCGCGTTACGGCAGGACCTGCGCCGCTGCGTGACCCGGCCGGACGGGGCGCTGGAGGTCGACGAGGGCTGGCGGACCATGCCCTACCTGGGGGAGGGCAGTGTCGGCATCGGCCTGGTGCTCGACCACTACCTGCGGCACCGGCCGGACGACGAGTTCCGGCACGCGTCGGCCGCGATCGCCCGGGCAGCCCGTTCTCCGATGTACGTGCAGCCCGGCCTGTTCGCCGGACGCGCGGGCATCGTCGCCTACCTGGCTTCGCGCCGCGACCCGGACCTCTCCGCCCAGGTGCGCCGCCTCGCCTGGCACGCCCTGCCGTACGGCGGCGGTCTGGCCTTTCCCGGCGAGCAGCTGCTGCGCCTCTCCATGGACCTCGCGACCGGCACCGCCGGCGTGCTGCTGGCGCTGGCCATGGCCCGGCGCGACCACCCGGCGTCGTTGCCGCTCCTGGATTCCCGCCCGACCGAGGTGGGTCTCGACAGCTACTCCGACGGGAGGAGGTGAACGACCATGGCGCTTCTGGACCTGCAGGGCATGGAGCTCTCCGCCGAGCAGCGCAACGGTGGCGGCGGCAGCCGCGCGTCGCTGCTGCTGTGCGGCAACAGCTCGCTCAGCGTGACCACCTGCAACTGACGTCGCCGGATCACGGTCGACGTCTTGCGGCCCCGGTGCCGGCCACGAGCCGGACCGGGGCCGCGCACCGCCGGACATCGAAAGGAATGCCGTGACCACCCCCCGTACGCTGGTTGCCCTCGCCGTCACCGCCGGCTGTTCCGCCTTCGCGGAGCTGGCCCTGCCGCTGGCGATCGGCGGCACGGTGGACGCCATCGTCTCCGGACACGCCACCGGCCTCCGGCTGGCCTGGACGTTCGCGCTGGTCGGCGTGCTCGTGATCGCCGATCCGGTCCGCGACCTGCTCGCCGGGCTGGCGCCCGCACGGCGGACCGCAGAGCTGCGGCGGCGGCTGGTCCGGCACACGCTGGCGCTCGGCGCACGCCGGCCGGAGGCGGCCGGTGACGTGGTGAGCCGGGTGCTCACCAGCGCGGCGGAGGCCGGCCAGGACGGCGTGGCCCTGGTCCTCGCCGTGGTGGCCACCGTTCCCGTGGTCGGCGCGATCGCCGCATTGGCCTACCTGGACCCCTGGCTGGTGGCGGGCTATCTGGCCGGCACCGTGGTGATAACCGCGCTGCTGCGGCGGCACGTCCGGGACACCTCCGACGCGGTGGTCCGCTATCAGCGGGCCCAGGCCGACATCGCCGCCCGGCTCTCCGACGCCCTCGCCGGTCGCCGGACCATCGCCGCCGCCGCCACGGTACCGGCGGAGATCCGCCGCTGTCTGCGACCACTGGGTGACTTGTCCGCGGCGGGCTACGGAACCTGGCAGGTGCTCGCCCGATCGGCGGGACAGAGCGCAGTCGTCGGACCGCTGCTGCAGCTGTCGGTGGTGGCCGTGGGCGGCTGGCTGCTGGCCCGCGGACGGCTCACTCCGGGCGAACTCCTCGCCGCCGTCCAGTACGGCATGCTCGGTGCCGGGATCGGCGGCCTCGTCGCCGCGTTCAGCCGGGTGGCCCGAGCCCGCGCCGGTGGACGCCGCGTCGCCGAGGTGCTGGACCTGGCCGCGCCCCGCTACGGGCACCGCGAGCTTCCGCCCGGGCCGGGCGGCCTGACGTTCGACGGCGTCACCGTCCGCGCGGAGGGCGTCCCGGTGCTCGAGCGGGTCGACGTGACACTTCCCGGTGGCCGGCCGATCGCTGTGGTCGGCCGATCGGGATCCGGCAAGTCGACCTTCGCCGCGCTCGCCGCGCGGCTCACCGATCCGGACGAAGGCACGGTCAGGTTGGACGGCGTCCCGCTGCGGGAACTGTCGGCGGCGGTGCTGCGCCGCGAGATCGGTGTGGCGTTCGAACGGCCGGTGCTGGTCGGGGCGACCGTGGCCGACGCGGTCGGGCTCGCCCACGATCCGCCCGGCGTGCCCCCGGTGACGGATGTGCTCCGGGCCGCCTGCGCCGACGCCTTCGTGTCCCGGCTGCCGCGCGGCTCTGCCACGCCGCTCGCCGAGGCGCCGCTGTCCGGCGGTGAGAACCAGCGGCTCGGGCTGGCCCGCGCCTGGCATGCCCGGCGCTTGCTCGTACTCGACGACGCGACGTCGAGTTTGGACACAGCGACCGAGGCGGAGATTCTGCGCCTCCTCACCGAAGATGTCCGGCGTACTCATCTGATCGTGGCCCACCGCGCCGGCACCGCCGCGCAATGCGCGAGTGTGGTGTGGCTGGACCGCGGCCGGGTCCGCGCGGTCGCGCCCCACCGCCGACTGTGGAACGACCAGGACTACCGCGCCGTTTTCGGGGCTCGAACATGAACCGCGACCTGCGGGCCGCCGGACGCGAGTCGATCGCGGTGATGCGCTGCCGCCGCGCCGACCTGGGCCGACTCCTCGCCTGGTCGGTGCCCGAGTCGGCACCGGCGATGCTCTCCGGCCTGGTGGTCGCGCACGCAGTGGACCAGGGTTTCCTCCGCGGCGAACCGGCGGTCGGGTTCGCGTGGCTCGGCCTCCTGCTGATCGCCGCGGTGACCGGGGCCTGGGGCGCCCGGCAGACCAGCCGGTCGGTGGCCGGGATCGTCGAGCCGTTCCGGGACGACCTGGTCACCCGGGTGGTCACCACGTCGCTGGGTACGGCGACGCGCCCTGGCCCGGGTGCGCCTCCGGCGGGTGCCATGGCCGGGCTGACCCAGCAGGTCGAGACGGTACGGGACGCGTTCGCGGGCCTGGTGCTGGTGTCGCGTGGGTTCGTGGCCACGGTCCTCGCCGCACTCATCGGCACCGCGTCGCTTGCCGCCCCGCTGCTGGTGGTTCTCGCGCCACCGCTGCTCGTCGGGCTCGGGCTGTTCGCCGTGGCGCTCCGCCTCGGGGTCCGCTGGCAGCGCGAGTATCTGGCCGCCGGCGAGCGGCTCGCCGACCATCGGGCCGGGCAGGTCGAGCAGGACCTGGCGCTGCTCGTACGGCCCCCACGGGCTGGTCGAGCGGAGAAC
>NZ_JBFBAD010000155.1:21862-22123 GCF_040682075.1 Actinoplanes sp. NPDC051411
GGGCGGCCGCCGCGGCCCGGGATGTGGCGGCCTGCCGGGCCACGGAACGCGCCGCCGGGTACGTCGACGAGGCCGTCGCCGCCCAGGCCCGGGCGGAAGGAGCGCTAGCCCGGCTGGCGGCCTTCCGGTCGCTGACCGTGGTCGTCGCCGGTTGGCTGCCGCTGGCCGCCGTCCTGGCCGTGGCCGGTCGACTCACCGGCCACGGCCACATCACCCGTGGGCTGTTAGGTGTGCTGAACAACCAGGGTCACGTGCGAGTAA
>NZ_JBFBAD010000156.1:0-21921 GCF_040682075.1 Actinoplanes sp. NPDC051411
TCCTTCGTGATCTTCAGACAATCCGAAGGATCTGCGATGGCCGCCTCTCGTTGACCTAAAAGACCAGGTCATACACCACTTCGGTGGACGTGACCCCCCGCCTAAGCCGCCCACGTCCGATTGACTCAAACCCAAGCCGGAACGGCTTGACCGAAAGAGCCCGTAGACGCGATCGTGGCTGACGACGAATGGCCGGTTGGGTCGAGCGCCCTCGGCGCAGACGGTCCCGCTTTGTGTCCCGGCTCGGGTCCCTTCGTGACGAGGTAGCCGTCGTTCCGAAGGCCTCGCGACCGCCTGGTGATCGTGTGCACCTTGGGGTCGCACATCGGCATCTCAAGGTCGGTGCAATGCACGCCGTGCGTTGGGCTCTGGGCTTGTCGCCAACTATGGTCGGCCGTGCAGCGGATTCAGCCTGCGACCGATCGCCCGACCCGAGAGACTTCGTCCACTGGGCTTGTCTGCTAGACCGTTAGCTCGCGCCCGCGTACCTTCGAGCCTCAAACAACGGCTGCAGCCGGTACCTGGGTTTCACGTGAAACATGATCCCGATTAGGCGTGCGAGCCTCCGCTTCCACACAGAACCTGTCTGTGCTTGCCAAATGGCGGGACGGGGCGCAACGGATGGCGCCCAGCCCGGTCGCCGCAATCGCTGCATTTCTAGCGCCCGAATGTAGGTCCGCCGCAGGACCGAGACGGACACCCGAAAGAGCAGGGCACCGAACAGCTGGCGGAGGGCGGGGTGCCACGGACGAACGGGCATCGTGCAGGTGCTGATCGCCAGGCTCGGTCGCGGTGCCTGCCGGCGCCGTGGCTCGTGGTCGGCATGATTCCTCGCTTGTACGCAACTGCTGACCGTAGATCGGCTGAGCTCATAGCTGCTCGCTGCTAGCTGCTCACGGTCACCCTCTGCTGGTTGGCGGTCGTCGCCGATTGGCGGTCGGCGATTGGTCGACGGCTCCGAAGGAGGTGGCCGGTGGAGGTCCGAGGGTGAGGGCGGAAGGTCGAAGGCAGCGGGTGGCCGGTCGCGCGCGCGGTGGATGTAGCGGTGACCGGCTGGCGCGTGGGCGTTGATAAGAGGCGGGCGGCATCACCGAAGCGCTCGTCTGGACGGTCGGCAGCCGTTGCTCGAGCGTGAGTGGCAAGGCTGACGAGGGCTGGGTGGGCGGCGTAGGAGTCGACCATGCGCTGAGACGTAAGGCTGGTTAGGCGCAGCAAGTGCCGCGCCAGCGCCTCATCGGACTGCTACTCCCGACCGATGAGGGTTCAAGACAGATTTGCGTGAGGGCCCAACGGGTCGGCGCAGGCAACGAGGTATCCGCCGTTTCACGTGAAACAGGATCACGCGCTCCCCGAATGGCGTCGTCCTGAACAAGAAGCTGAGAGCGGATGGCCCGCTCCGGCTCAACCTCATAGCCACCGTTGCCCAGACGCCGCCGCTTCGAGCCGGCGGCAAACCGACCCGCACGCGCTGGGCGGATGTCACAGCGGGGAGCTGTGTAGCCCTAACACCCGTGGCGGTACTTCGCTCGCGCATTGTCAGGTGGCTACCACCAACTCGGACCGCCGCCATCGTCTCCGGGATAGGCGGGATTCAGGGGCAACACACCGCCGATCGGCGTCACCTCGTTAGCGCTCAAGTGTCGTATGACGAGCCGAGTCCTGGCGTACGGCCGCTCGGTCTTTTCCCCTGTTAGCAGGGTCCCTTACAGCACGGGAAGGCTCTACCTCGACGAGCCGTCGTGGGCCGTCGCGGACGGCCACCCGACCTGCAGTCGTCTGCTTAGCGAGCGACGAGAGAAGGGGTCGGCTTATCGGGGCAGGGCTCTTCGCGTTGCGAGCAACGATCGCCGCGCGACCCGGCACGAGAGAAGCCGCCCCGTGTGGTGCCGTCGTCCCTCGGGGACGAGGCACTCTGCCGCCGAGGAGCAAGGTGGCACGGATGAACCTTCTGGCGACGACGGACGAACTGCTAACGAGATACCCACATTCTCCGGCGGGCTTTGCGGCCGTCAGGACTCGACTGCTGCTGTCCGTCGGGCCGCTCGTCTACCTCGCTACGTTCGCGGCGTCCGCCTCCCTCCCGATCCGATTGCCCGAGTTCGGCTAAGCGTCAAGTGGCGATGGTGAGGCTGGCCGCGCTGGTAGAAGTTGCTGTGAAGAGACCTCAGGTGCGGTGGGTTGGTGCAAGGCGAGACGCCGAGTGACCGCGCCGAAAGCCAAGCGGCGAACGGCCGACGTTGGCGGTCGCGGTGCAGGCAGTGCCGGCAAGCGAAGCCAGGCGGTGGAAGGCAGCGGAACGGGGGGTGGACGGCCCGGCGATGGCTGAAGGTGTGACCGCGGACTGGATGAGACGGCGGAACGCCTGCCGGGTAGCTACACGGTGGTGGCAGGCCGAGGGCGGGCTGTGCCTCGAAAGGTCGAGCAGCTATGACCGGATGGCAGGCATGTGAGCACGACGCAAACGAGCGGGGGTAGGCACGGGCGCAGCGTGCCGCAGAGGTCGGGTCGGTGCTTACGGCCGACTACGGAACGGTCGCGAGCGTCCTCTCGTGAAGGCCTAAAGATCGGTAGCCCCAGGACTGTCGGCGGGGTTGCCCGCAGAAATTGGCCGGCGGTCGGCTAATGGCTCCGGGTCGACGGGCCGAGACCCGAGGGACTGTTACGCCGGACTGCGTCGAAGAGAAGCTTCGGCGCTACGGCGGCCGCCGTAGCGCGAGCGGCGAAGACGTAGGCGACGTGGGTGGCCGATGAGAGGCGGGGGCGGCCTTCGAACGGAACGGGGCCGGGCCGACTATCGAGCTGGCACTGTTAGGCGGTGGCAAGCTGGCCGACGAGAGTCCTCGCGAAATCGTCATCGCGAGAGTCGGAGTGGGTGTCGGATTTTTAGGCTGGCTTCTGCAGTTTTTCAACTGCAACGGACCCGTGCCGCAAGCGGTTGACTCTGCGGATTGACGCTCAGGAGCGACTTGCCAGTGGAGACGGCTGCGGCCGTGAATACGCGAAGACCGAGGCGGGTCGGAGGGTTTCATCTCGACGCCTCCGTGGCCAGGAGCGAGAGATCTCTGGCCGTGCGCTGTGGCGACGACCCGATTCACCGGCGACCGGTCTGCCGTGCGTTGGCGCGACCCCGGCGGGCCGGACCCCCCGGTCAGCCAGCTTGATCCGGCTTGCCGGACCCGTGCCGCTCCCCCAAAGTTCCATTGGGCGCGTCTTTGGCTCCGTGTGGCCCTTCACAGATCCACGCGGTTCGGCCCGCCATCCAGCTCGCTTGGCTGTCGACCTTCCTTCAGGCGCGCCCTTCAGCCCTGTCAGCCTTGGCCCGGCTGGCTTAGCTCATCGAGTCGCCCTGCCGCCGGACCGCCCCGCCTCGGACGGACCGCCCAGCCTCGTCAGACCGCCCGCCTCGTCAGGACTGACTGGCCCACCCCGGAGCGTCCCGCCCGGACGGGGCCGCCCAGCCCTGAATCCGGACCGGACGCGCGTGTCTACCTGCACGCCCGCCGCTGGGCCCCACGCTCGGCGAGACGGCGATGCTGAACCGGGCAAGCCGCTTGGTCCGCTCACCCCGGCTGGACGGCGACGCTGAATCAGATGCTGCCGCGCTGCACGTCGCGATCGCGCGTGAGGACGGTCATTCAGCGGTTCGGTTCATCGGGCTGGGGCCGCCCCGGCTGGGTTGGGCGGTTCGGTTCGGCCAGTTCGGTTCGGCCAGTTCGGTTTGGCTAGTTCCGCTCGGCTCAGTTCGGCCTGGCTCAGGGTTGGCTCGGCTCCGCGGTTCGGTTCGGCTTGACCAATCAGGCTCCGGCCGTTCGGCGAACGGCTCGGCGAACGGCTCGGCTCGGCGAACGGCTCGGCTCGGTTTGCCTTGGCTCGGTTCGACGGTCCCGTTGGGTGGCTTAGCCCGAACCAGGCCGATCCCGTCGTCGGTGGTTCGCACACACAGAGAGGGGCCAGGCCTTCGCGTGACAAATGAGGGTGGCACCAACGATGGCCTGTGGATGATCGAGCGCGTCGGTCGCCTCGGACACGCCGGTGGCGGACTCGTTGACCACGCCGCGGACGAAGGTTCTAGAGCAGTGACGGGACAATTGCAGTCAGCAAGCCGAGTACGACCTGGCTGCTGGACCACGTCGACCTGTGCCCGCGGCTCGCTCAGGAACCTCCCCTGCGGCCCCGCAACACGCAGAACCGGGCTGTCGGCATGGCGTTATCCACAGGCGCAGGGCTAGGCGGTGCATGCGGGGACTGTTTCACGTGCAACCACTCGAACGGCGACATGGTCGAGGAGCGCTATCCACAACCTGTGCGCAACGCCTGTTGAGGACGGGTTTGGCGGTTGGTTTCACGTGAAACAACGCCGATGGTCTGTGCGCTATGCACCGGCCTATCCACAGCCTCGGCAGCGCTGCGACGTCGTGTTTCACGTGAAACGAGGCGGCCTGTGGATAACCCCTGTGGATAACTTTGGCAGTGCCAGGGCGCCCACAGACGGTGATCTCCATCGACGTCTGTCCAGTCGCCCAAACGGCTGAACGACTGTTGTCCCCATCGCGGAAAATTGACCCGGGACAGTACCTCCTGGCTGGGCTAAGGTCACGTCGTGCCCGAGAACATCGCCCCGTTACCCGACTTCGTACGCTGGCCGTCGTTCCCGTTCGAGGGCGCCATGCGGGTCAAGCCGCTCGCTGCTCCCGTCGAGGTCGAGCCGCCGCGGAGCGGGGAAGATGCCGCCGACTGCATTGCGTGTGGGACGCCGGACGATTCGTACATCTGGATCAGCGATCGCTGGCGGGTTCGGGCGATGGACCGGCCGACCGGACTGCCGATGGTCCTCATTCTCGAGTGCCGTTCACACCTCGACCTGGGCGACCTTCCCAACCTCCTCGCGGCAGAACTCGGCGTGATGACGGTCCGCCTCGAGCGAGCCATCCGATCGCTGGACGGCGTCGCCCGCGTACACGTGAACCGCTGGGGCGACGGCGCCGCTCACCTGCACATGTGGTTTCTTGCCCGGCCGCATGGCCGGCTGCAGTTGAGGGGCACGTTCCTCTCGCTCTGGGACGACATTCTGCCGGTGATCCCCGAGCAGCAGTGGCGGGAAAACTTGGCGCTGGTGGCGGCGTGGCTGGCGGAGTTCGGTGGTACGGCGATCGCGGAACCGCCGCACATCCAGTGGGAGTCACCGTCCACGATCAACTATGCCGGCAGCGACAGCGAGGGGTCGGCGGAGCCGGCGGCGGCCGAGAGGCCGACCGATCTCGGCAACGCGGAACCGGCGCAGACGATCGCGGCCGAGAGCGGCGCCCAAACACCGGCTTCGCCGAACGGCAGCGGACCCACCGTGGCGAACCCGGCGACATCCACCCACCCTTAATTCAACCCGTCGTACGGCCCCGATTGACCCAGGGCTATCGCGAAGACGGCGGCCGAGCCGGCGAGCAGGGTGCCGAGGGCGCCGCCGCTGCAACACCGGGGCACAACGCCCGACGGCCGCGACGCACCGCTCGCCGAGTGCGGCACGCCCGAAGCCAAGACGAAGAGTGCGGCACGCCCGAAGCCAAGACGAACGCCGGCCGAAGGCCGAGACGCACCCCCCGTTCGCGGAGCGCGGCCACTCGCGAAGGTCGAAGGCCGGCCGTTAGCCGAGCGGGGGGTATACCGCCCCAGGCGCCGAGGCACGCCGATCACGGAGCGCGGCACACCGCCGAAGGCTACGGCCCGTCGGCCGCGGGGCTGGGTGTATCGGCCGACGTGCGGTAGCAAGGTGCGGCAACTCTAGACACGTCGGCCGCAGAACGAGGTGCGCCGCCCGAAGGGGGAGGCACCCAGCGTGGCTCAACGGCTGAAGGCGGGGGCACGGCGCGTGGCACACCGCGCGAAGGCCGCGGCACACCGCGCGAAGGCCGCGGCACACCGCGCGAAGGCCGCGGCACACCGCGCGAAGGCCGCGGCACACCGCGCGAAGGCCGCGGCACACTGCGCGGCACACCGGCTGAAGGCGGGGGACGCACCGCGCGAAAGTGGGGGCACATCGCATGGCACACCGGCTGAAGGCGGGGACGCGTGGCCCACCGCCCGAAAGGCGAAGACACACACCACCCGAAGGTCGAGGGGCACCGGTTGCGAAGGGGGCCATACCGCCGAGCCCGGAAAACACCCGGCCGCAAAGCGCGACACTCCGCCGGCGCGTCGCTCGATGGCCGGGGCGCGCTCTCCAAAAAGAACCAGCCAACTGCGAACCCCGGCGGGTCAGGCTCAAGACTTTCGGTTCAGGCCGTTTTCCGGTACGCCGATTCGCCGCCCGAAAGCATCACGTCGATGGCCGCCGCCCAGCCCATGGACACGACGGCGGGAGGTGGCCGGCCTCTTCTGCTACGTCCTCGCCGCGCACGGAAGCTCGATCCGACAGCGACTCCAAGAGGCCGGTGCCGTATGACGCCCCCGAGCGCGATCCAACTGACCGGTGGCCCCCCGGCGAGGACACAACCATAGAAAGCTGTTCAAGAACCCGATCGTCGAACAGCCCTCTCGACCAACTGCGCCAGGATCTGCCCCAGATCCATCCCCGCCGCCTGCACCGCCAACGGCAGCAACGACGTCTCCGTCATTCCCGGTGACACGTTGATTCCGAGCACCTGGGGCGACCCGTCGTCAGAAACGATCAGGTCGACCCGGGACAGGTCTCGCAGGCCGAGGGCCTTGTGTGCGGCCAGCGCCGTCTCGGCCACCCGTGCGGAGATCTCAGGTGACAGCCTCGCCGGCGTGTGCCACGTGGTCAGCCCGGCCGTGTAGCGGGCCGCGTAGTCGTACACCCCGTCCTGCGCCACGATTTCGACGGCCGGCAGTGCTGTCGGCCCGGATCCCAGGTCGACGATCGAGACGGCCACGTCCATGCCGGGCGCGAATTTTTCCACGAGGGCCGTCGAGTCGTACGCGAAGCAGCCCACCATCGCCGGCGGGAGGTCGGCGTCTTCTCGCACTACGGCCGCGCCGAGCCCGGAGCCGCCCTGGGCCGGCTTGACCATCAGCGGGAGGCCGAGCCGGTCGACGATGCGGTCGAGCACCGCTACCGCTCCCAGTTCGGAGAACCGGTCGTGGGGCAGCGCCACCCAGTCGGGGGTCGGGATGCCGGCTTCTCGCAGCATCGACTTTGCCGACGGCTTGTCCCAGGCCAGGCGGGACGCGCGCGCGTCGCAGCCGACGTACGGCACGCCGCACAGGTCGAGCACCCCGCGGAGTGAACCGTCCTCCCCGGTCGCACCGTGCAGGGCGATCACCACCGCGTCGGGCGGATCTTCCTGGAGTGCCGGCAGCAGGGCGACGTCGGCGTCGCGCATGTCGGCGGTCAGTCCGGCGCCGCGGAGCGCGTCCAGGATGCGGCGGCCCGACCGCAGGGACACGTCCCTCTCGTAGGACAGGCCGCCGGCCAGAACCGTCACGCGCACATCGTCACCCGTACCCATGTCTGTGATCATGCCAAGCCGGGGGTGTCGGCGGCGGCCGTGCCTCGCCGCCGGCGTTCCGGCGCGGCGCCGGCGCCGAAGACGGCCCGCATCTCGAGTTCCTGTTCCATCACGCCGGAGAGGCGGCGGACGCCTTCGCGCAGTCGCTCGGGGGATGAGAACGAGAAGTTGAGCCGCATGTTGCTGCGGCCGGTGCCGTCGGCGTAGAAGCCGGTGCCCGGAACGTACGCCACCCGGGCGGCGATCGCGCGCGGCATCATCGCCTTCGAGTCGAGACCCTCGGGCAGCGTCGCCCAGATGAACAGGCCACCGGTCGGCCGTGTCCACGAGGTGCCGGCCGGCGCGAGGTCTTGGAGGGCGTCGAGCAGCGCGTCCCGGCGTTCGAGATAGATCTCGCGGTAGACCTTGATCTGCTGGCGCCAGGGCATCGTCGACAGGTATTGCGTGACCGCGGCCTGCGCGAACGGGCTCGGGCACAACACGTTGGCCTCGTTGGCCATCACCAGCTTTTCGCGCACCGCGTGCGGCGCCAGAATCCATCCGACGCGCAGGCCGGGCGCGAACGTCTTGGAGAAGGTGCTCAGATAGAACACCCCCTCACGGCGGCGGGCCCGCAACGGCAGCGGGGCGTCACCCTCGAAGGACAACATCCCGTACGGGTCGTCTTCGACCACCAGCAGCCCGGCCCGTTCACAGATGTCGAGCACCTGTTCGCGCCGCTCCTCCGAGAGGGTGACACCGGCCGGGTTCTGGAACGTGGGGATCGTGTAGAGGAACTTGGCGCGGCGGCCGGAGCGTTCCACGGCCGCGATCGCCTCTTCCAGTGCGGCCGGGATCAGACCGTCGGCGTCCATGGCCACGTGCTGCACCTGGGCTTGGGCGGCCTGGAACACGCCGAGTGCGCCGACGTAGGTCGGCCCCTCGGCGAGCACCACATCGCCCGGGTCGAGGAACAGCCGGGCCAGCAGGTCGAGCGCCTGCTGCCCGCCCACGGTCACCACCACGTCGTCGGGGGACGCGCCGTGGATGCCGGAGAGCGCCATCACTTCGCAGATGCGTTCGCGCAGCTCGATGGTGCCCTGGCCGATGCCGTACTGCAGGGAGACGGTGCCCTGCTCGGCGGCGATCTTGGAGAGCATCTCGCCGACCGCGTCGAGCGGAAGGGCGGCGATGTACGGCGAGCCGCCGGCCAGCGAAACCACTTCGGGACGGCTGGCGACCGAGAAGAGGGCGCGGATCTCGGATGTCGTCATCCCGCGCACCCGTCGCGCATATCGATCGGTGTAGTCGTCCTGGGTCGTGCCGGTCATGCGGCTCTCCTTTGCAACGCAGGAACCCCGATCCTAAACGGGGTGGCCCGGAGAGGCTCTCGGTTATCCGGTCCGCCTTGACCGACCTGATCCCGTTCATGGATTTTGCGGCGTAGGATCCGTCCGGGGTAAAACCGGTCATCTCGAGGGGGACAGTGATGTCGCGACGCCTGGTCAACCTCACCCTGGACACCCTCGAGGACCTTCCGAGGCCGTGTCGCCAGTGTGTCTACTGGGAACTCGATCCGGTCTCGGCCGAGCGGGCCTGCGCGGCCGGCGACACCGGCCTCGAGAAGGAAGCCTGGGTTTCGCAGACGCTGCTCGAGTGGGGTTCCTGCGGCAAGCTGGCATATGTCGACGGCATGCCGGCCGGCTTCGTGATGTTCGCCCCTCCGGCGTACGTTCCTCGCTCGATGGCCTTCCCGACCAGCCCGGTCTCCGCCGACGCGGCCCTGCTGATGACCGCGCACGTGGTCGCCTCGTTCGCCGGCGGCGGCCTGGGCCGCATGCTCGTGCAGGGTGTGGCCCGCGATCTCACCAAGCGCGGGGTGAAGGCGATCGAGGCGTTCGGCGACGCCAAGTTCGGTGAGGCCGACGAGGAGACCAAGCAGGACGGCTGTGTCGCGCCGGTCGACTTCTTCCTGTCGGTCGGCTTCAAGACGGTGCGCCCGCACCCGCGCTATCCGCGCTTGCGGCTGGAGCTGCGCACCGCCCTGTCGTGGAAGTCCGACGTCGAATACGCCCTGGAAAAGCTGCTCGGCTCGATGAGCCCCGAGGCGCTGCTCCGGCCGGTCCGCCCGGTCAGCGCGACCAGAACCGCCGACAACTAGGGCCTAGGCGCGGTTGGACAGCGCCATCCGCAGCTGGCGCACGTCGATCGACCCGGTCGGCACGTCGGCCTCGACCGGGTAATACATCCGCTGCACGGCGGCCAGGATCGCCTCGACGATCTGCTCGCGGAACAGCGGGTTGACCAGGCGGTCGCGATCGGCCGGCGAGGTCAGATAGCCCAGGTCGACCCGCACGGCCGGCATCTGGGTGAGGCGCAGCAGCTCCCACGTCTTGGCGTGGATGCGGCAGTCGCGCATCCCGGTGCGGACGACGATCTCGCGCTGCACCAGGTTGGCCAGCCGCTCCCCCACCGTCGAGCTCAGGCCGCTGCCGGTGCCGTAGTGGTAGGTCGCGACGCCGTCGGCCGACTCGTTGTCGTGCCCGTCGAGGTGGAGCGAGATCAGCAGGTCGGCGCCGAGGCTGTTGGCGAGCATCGCCCGCTCGGCTCCGGTCATCGACTTGGCCGGCTGCGGCCCGCGGGTCAGGTGCACCCGCATGCCGGCCGCGGCGAGCCGGCCCTCGAGGCGGGCGGCCAGGTCGAAGACCAGGTCGGCCTCGGTCCAGCGGAGCGGGCCCTCGGGCACGACGACGCCGTGGTCGTCGCCGCCGCCGTGACCCGGGTCGATCACGATCGTCTTGCCGACCAGGTTGGTGCCGGCCTGGCGGAACGCCTCGGCTTCGCGCAGCCACTGTGGGCGGCCGCCGACAACCTTGCGGCCGAGACGGCGCAGCGCCTTCATGGTCTGCGGGCCGCACGAGCCGTCCTGGGTCAGGGCGACCTCACGCTGGAACTGCGAGACGGCGCGGGCGGTGCGGGCGCCGTAGATCGAGTCGGGGCGGCCGGCGTCGTATCCCATCTCGAGGAGCCGTTCCTGCAGGGTGCGCACGTCCTCGCCGACCAGCGGATCGGTCACCGAGTAGTAGAGCGTACGGGCGCCGAGCCGCCACCGGGCGGCGTCGAGTGCCCCCCAGGTCTCGTCGCCGACGAGGCCGTCGACGCCGATGCCGCGGCTCTGCTGGAAGGCCCGCACCGAGGTGTCGACCGCGTCGTCGAACTGGTCCGGCGAGGGGGAATCGAGCAGCTCCAAGCCCACCAGGATCGACCTGATCTCGGCCACGGCCGGACCGCTGTCTCCACGTCGGATGGAACGCACGCGCGTCTCCTTACCCAGATCCACAAGACTTCCGGAGCGTACTCCCCAGTGCCCACCGCACCCGGCGGCGAACCCTTACGGAGGAAAGCAACGCCCCGCATCCGAAGGGATGCGGGGCGTGATGGGGAGGAGGCTCAGAGAGCCGACTCGATGAAGTTGATCAGGGCGCTCTTGGGGCGGGCGCCCGTCACCGAGTTGACCGGCTGGCCACCCTTGAAGATCGTCAGCGTGGGCACCGACATCACCCGGTAGGCGCGGGTGGTCTCGGGGTTCTCGTCGATGTTGACCTGCACGATCTCGACCTTGTCGCCCATCTCCTTGGCGATCTCGGCGAGCAGCGGGTCGACCTTCTTGCAGGGCGCGCACCACTCGGCCCAGAAGTCGACCAGGACCGGCTTGTCCGACTGCAGCACGTCGCTTGTGAAGCTGGCGTCCGTGACCGCCTTACCTGCTACTCCCACTTGTCCTCCTGACAGGTCTTACAGCTCGACTCTTACAGCTCGACGAAAGAAGCGATGAAGCGTTCGGCGTCCAGAGCCGAGGCGCAACCCGTGCCGGAGGCGGTGATCGCCTGACGGTAGGTGTGGTCGACCAGGTCGCCGGCCGCGAACACGCCCGGCACGTTGGTGCGAGTGCTCGGCGCGTCGACCTTGACGTAGCCCTCGTCGTCGACCTCGACCTGACCCTTGAACAGCTCGCTGCGCGGGTCGTGGCCGATCGCGACGAAGACGCCGGTGACATCGAGGACCTTGGTCTCTCCGGTCTGCACATTCTTCACGCGCGCGCCGACGACCTTGCCGTCGTCACCGAGGATCTCCTCGACCGCCGAGTTCCACTCGACCTTGATCTTCGGGTTGTTCAGCGCCCGCAGCTGCATGACCTTGCTGGCCCGGAACGAGTCGCGCCGGTGCACGATCGTCACCGTCTCGGCGAACCGGGTGAGGAAGGTCGCCTCCTCCATCGCCGAGTCGCCACCGCCGACCACGATGATGTGCTGGTTGCGGAAGAAGAAGCCGTCACAGGTCGCACAGGACGACACGCCGTGCCCGAGCAGCTCCTGCTCGCCGGGGATGCCGAGCGGCCGCCACGCGGAACCGGTGGCCAGGATGACCGCGCGAGCCCAATATTCCTTTTCGCCGACCCAGACCGTCTTGAGCCCCTCGGTGCCGGCCTCGGTGGGCCGGTCGCCCAGCTCGACCCGGGTGACGTCGTCGGTGATGAACTCGGCGCCGAACCGCTCGGCCTGCGCCCGCATGTTGTCCATCAGCTCGGGACCCATGATCCCGTCGCGGTGACCCGGGAAATTTTCGACCTCGGTGGTGGTCATCAGCGCGCCACCGGACTGCACACCCTCGATCACGAGGGGCTTGAGGTTGGCCCGGGCCGCGTAGAGCGCCGCGGTGTAACCGGACGGCCCCGAACCGATGATGATCAGATTGCGGACCTCGTCCACTTCCGACTCCTCAAGTCTGTCGTCACCGGTAATCGACCGGCGACACTGCACGCTAGAACGTCGAGCCGGGCGCACGCCATTCCCGCATGCGGGCCGTGTCGGACCTCACGCGGGGCGTGCTCCGGAGTGTCGTTCAGCCTACCGGGACTTTGTCGAGGGTGGCGGCGTCGCCCGGCGGTGTCCCGCAGTCGGCGCCACTCGCCCACGCCCACTGCCCGTTGCCCGCGGTGAACCGGACGATCACCGCGGGCGCCCCGTCGAACCGCGCGTAGTCGACGCTATCCGGCGAAATGCGGCCGCCGGCGTTGGCCTCCTCGATCGCGGCCAGGCAGTCGGCGAGGGCAGTCGGCGAGGTCAACCGTTGCAGCGCCGATTCGACACCACTCGCCATCTCGGGCGTCGTCTTGCGCCCCGGCGTAGCGGGCGACGTCAGCGCCCCCGACATCGGCTGCACGGGCGCGATGCCGAGAGTGTCATGCGTGTAATCAGTGCCGGTCGCCAGCATCTGTGCAAATCCCGCCGACGGTGCGAGCTTCGGCGCCTCACCCCGCACCTCCGAAGATCCGGCCGCCGAATCGGTGCTGGCCGAGTTCGACTGCCGCCCGGCAAGATAGTCCAGGCCAAAACCGACAAAAGCGACAAGACCCGCGGCCACCGCGATCGGTGCGGCCCAGCGGAGCCGTCGCCCACGCCGGGGTGCCGGCTGCGTTTTCTGTACGCCGTGAGCACTGTCATCACCCGCAAGATCACCGTGCACGAGGTGCAAGTGGGGCACGCGCGGCTCGGCCAGGTCAGGCGCGATGGGCTCGGGGTCGGCAACCGCGTCAGACCCGCCGTCCGACGAGTTCCGCGCCAGCGCGTCGGCTGGGTCGCTCGCGCTGGTCACGTTGCTCGCGTCAGCCAGGTTGCGCGCCTCAGCAGAGTTATGGGCGTCGGCCGGGTTGTGGGCGTCGATTGGGTTGTGAGCGCCATTGCGCGCGTCGGCCGGGCTGCGCGCGTCAATTGGGTTGCGCGCGTCGATTGCGTTGTGGGCGGCGTTGTGGGTGTCGGCCGGGCTGTGGGCGTCGGCCGGAGTGCGGATGTCGGCCGGATTGCTGGTGTCAGCTGGGTGGAGTGCGGCGGGTCGGTCGGCCCCGCGGAGGGCAGAGGTCTCGCCGAGCGGAGTCTGGCTGAGCGCGGTCTCGCCGAACGGGGTCTCGCCCAGCGGAGTGGTGTCGCGGAGCGGGGCGACGACGTCCACCGGGGTGGTGTCGATGCCGAGCAGAGTCGAACCGGTCAGCATGGTGTCGAGGCGGTCGGCCAGGTCGGCCGGCATCGGTTCGGGGGCGAGGCGGCCCAACTCAGCCGTGACCAGCGCCATGCCTTCGCCCACCGACTCGTAGGCTGCCTGCCAGGCCGGGTCGTCGGCGATGCGGGCGGCGACCACGGACTCCTCCGGCGTGCCCGTGAGGGCACCCCCGATGTAGTCCGCCAGCAGGTCGATGTCGACCCCGCCGAAGTCGGCCCCGGTCACCGCTGTTCCCTCCGATCGTGCGTGCTCGGCCGCGGCCCGCTCGCCGCCGCCGGTCCGGATGGGACGGATCGGGCACCGCCGCGGTTCCCCTCAGCCTCGTGACCAGTGTCTCTCGGCCGGCTGGGAGCGTCGCCGCTGTTCCTGGGCCCGCTGCCGCCGGGCCCGCTGCCGGTGGCCCGGCTGTCTCTGGGCCCACTGCTGCTCGACCCGGCGCCGGTGGCCCCGCTGCCGGTGGCCCCACTGCCGGTGGCCCCACTGTCTCTGGGCCCACTACCTCGCAGGTGACCGAGGGACACCGCCATGCGGGCGCGGCCGCGGGCGCACCGGCTCTTGATCGTGCCTTCGGCCACGCCGAGGATCTCGGCTGCCTCGGCGACCGGGTAGCCCTGCACGTCGACCAGTACGATCGCCGCCCGCTGATCGGGTGGCAGCGCGGCCAGTGCCTCGCGGACGACCAGGGCGGTGTCGTGATCGTGCATCGGGGCGGCCGGCTCGACCCCGCTCGGGCGGTCGTCGGAGCGGCTGCCGTCGGGCAGCGGAACGGTCGGGTGGGCCTGCCGCCGGCGGATGCGGTCGAGGCAGGCGTTGACCACGATGCGGTGCAGCCAGGTGGTGACCGCCGACTCGCCGCGGAACCGGGCCGCGTTGCGGTGGGCGGCGAGCAAGGCGTCCTGCACGGCGTCGGCCGCTTCTTCGCGGTCGCCGATCGTGCGCAGGGCCACCGCCCAGAGCCGGTCGCGATGACGGCGCACCAGCTCGGCGAATGCGTGCGGGTCGCCCTCGACGTGGGCGCGCAGCAGGCCGGCGTCGCTGGTCGCGTCGGCCTGTGCGCGGGAAGTCACGCGAGCAATCTATCCAAGCCCCGCACTCCCCGGGTGACCGCCGGGCCGATTGCCCACCGTGCACAGACGCAAGGCCGGTCGATAAGCGCGATGCCCCGGTCACCAGGTGACCGGGGCATCTTCAGCTTGGCGCCTGCGGGGCCGTCAGTTGCCGTCGACCTGGATCGAGTCGACGGAGGCCGAGTAGGGGTGTGCGCCGCCGGTGAACGGCAGCTTGGTGATGAACACCAGGATGTACTGGTATTTCTGGTCCGGGTCGAACGCCGAGAAGATCTGGGTGGTGCCGCTCGGGTCGCTGTTGTCGCTGTCGCCCAGTCGCTTGTATGTGTCAACGATCTTGCCGTCGCCGGTGCTGCTGTCGCCCGGGTCGGTGCTGCCGACGCGGACGTCCATCACGACGCCCGACTCGGCCGTCTCGACCCGTACGTCGCTGACCGAGTGCGGCGAGCCGAGGTTGATCAGCACGCCCATGCCCTTTTTGATGTTGCCGAAGGTGGCCGTGTTGTAGCCCTGGGTCTGCCAGGACGTGTCGGGGTCGCTGTCGACCGTGTAGGCCGCGTCGCCCTGCTGGCTGCGGCTGCCGTCCGGCGGGTCGACGATGCGGACCATCTTGCCGGTCAGCGCGATCTTGGTCGGCTGTGGCGCGGGCGCCGCGGCGCTGCCGGTGGTCGTGTCGGCGGGCGCGCCGCCGGCGTTGGCCTGGGTCGTGTCGGTCGGCGACGGCTTGCCGGACGAGGTGATCGCCCGGATGCCGAAGACCAGGCCGATGATCGCGATCACGGCCAGCGTGGCGATCCCGAAAATGATCTTGTTGTTGTTGCGACCCGGTTCGGGCGACGTGCTCGGCGCGAACCGCAGCGGCCCGACGTCTTCGTAGTCGTCGTCGGAGGCCGAGTCGAGACGGCCCAGCTCGGCCGCCAGCGCATCGGACTCCGGCGTCTGAACCCGCTTGTCGAGCAGGTCCATCGTCAGGTCGTCGAGGTAGGCCGGGACGCCGGCCCGGATCTGCCGCGGGGTGGCCAGCGTGCCGGCCGCGTCGCGGACGGCGTCGGGCAGCGTGGACCCGCCCACCTCGGCGTGCGGCCAGCGGCCGGTGAGCGCGAAGTAGAGAATGCCGCCGACCGCCCGGATGTCGCTTTCGACGTCGTCACCCGAATCGGCGCGGGCGTCGGCCAGGACCACCCGGCCGTCGTCGCCGATCAGCGTGGTGCCGGGATGCACGTTGCCGTGCACCATGCCGGTGGCGTGCACCGCGGCCAGCGCGTCGGCGATCGAATGGGCGATGCCGGTGGCCCGGGCCGGGTCGAGCGGACCCTGCTCGGTCACCATCTCGCGCAGCGACTGGCCCTCGACCCACTCACGCACCACGTATGCGCGCTGGCCCTCGTCGATCGCGTCGTAGACGCCGACCAGGTTGGGGTGGATCACCCGGCTCGCGTCGACCGCGGCCTCGAGCATCTCGGCGGCCGAATCGCCGCCCGGGTGCCGGAGCACGACGGCGACCGGACGTCGCAGGATGACGTCGATGCCGCGCCACACCTGCCGGCCCGCACTGTCGTTGTTGACGTGCTCCTCGAGCTGATAGCGCTCGGCCAGGATCTCACCCACGGTGGGAGCACCGAAGGTCATGACCGGTCCGTCCGCTTCGGCCGCGGTCTCGTGGCCTTCGCCGACCTGGGTCACCAGTCCTCCCTCGGTGCTGCACGCGCATCTCTGCACGTGCTTGGGGGCAATAGGCACGCGCTGGGGCGCATGCGCACACTGACCATACCCGCACACGACCACCGTACGGCAGGTCGTCCCCCCGGCGCGGCAGTCGGACACGCCCGTACGAACGGACTTTTCTGCGACCGAATCGAGGGAAAACCGCCTGTTCAGTGGTGGTTTTGTGGGATCGGATGGCAATCAGCGGCCGAGTTTGCGCCGCAGCATGCCGATCACCTGGTTTACCTCCGGTACCCGGAGCACGGTGGCGAAGAGCAGGAACGCACCCCCGCCGAGCACGCCCTGCAGGATCAGGACCAGCGCGGACATGACAAAACTCGAGTGCGCGTGGGCCCCGAGAAAAACGTGTAGCAATTCGGCCACGATCAGTGCAGCAAGACCGCAGACGCCCGCCTTGCCGACGAGGCCGACGATCTCCCGGCCGCCGAGCCGGCCGAGGCGGCGGCGCAGCACCACGATCGAGACGATGCAGCCGAGAGCCCAGGAGATGCCCTGGGCCGACGCGATGCCCATGATCACGTGTTCGGTGTCCAGCACCTTCGACAGAATCACCGCCGAGATCCCGCCGGTCGCGGTCGAGAAGATCGCGATCAGGGCCGGCGTGCGCGTGTCGGCGAGCGCGTAGAAGCCGCGCTGCAGCAGCTGAAGCACGGTGAACGGGGTCAGCGCGATCGCGAACACCCGGAGCACCTGGGCGATCACCTCGGCACCGGCCGCGTTGGTCGCACCGTGCGCGAACAGCACGAACGCGATTTCGCTGGCCGCGCCGTACAGCAGGGCGACCGCCGGGAGCATCAGGGACAGCGAGAGGCGTACGCCCTCGCGCAATTCCGCCGCCAGGCGGTCGAGGCGGCCTTCGGCCGCACTCTGGGTCATTCGCGGCAGGATCGCGGTGATGATCGAGATGGCGACCACCGCGTACGGCAGTTGGAAGAACGCGTACGCGTTGGTCCAGGGCGTCAGGCCGATGCCGTGGTCGAGGTGCAGCACCTTGGTGCCGCGGGAGCCGGCCGCGTTGGCGAGGTTGGTGTAGACGACGAGCGCGACCTGCTGAGCGACCACGTAGAGCAGAGTCCAGCTGGCCATGCCCCACATCTGGGTCAGTTCGGCCCGCCGGAAGTCGAACCGGGGCCGGAAGTTGAAGCCGAGCTTGCGCATCGACGGGATCAGCCCGAATGCCTGGGCGGCGACGCCGGCCGTGACGCCGATGCCGAGGAACGTGACCTTCCCGCTGCTGATGTTGGTTTCGTCGAGATGACCGTGCGTGGTCGCCATGAAAGCGATCAGCACCCCGATCACGACGAAGTTGTTGAGCACCGGTGTCCACATCGGTGCGCCGAAGCGGTTGCGCGAGTTGAGCGACGCGCTGGCCACCGCCGCGAAGCCGTAGAAGAAGATCTGCGGCAGGAAGAACAGCAGGAACGTGACCGCGAGCCGGTGCTGCGCTGGGGTGAACTTGCTGGCGTACAGGTTGATCAGCAGGGTGGAGGCGGCCATCGCCACCAGCGTGATCGCGGCCAGCGCGCCGAGCAGGACGGTGAACAACCGCTGCTCGAACTCCTCGCCGTACTTCTCGGAGCGGTTGCGGGCCCGGATCAGCAGCGGCACGTGGGCCGCGGTGAGCACGCCGCCGAGCAGAATGTCGTAGACGATGTTGGGAATCGTGTTCGAGGTGTTGAACACGTCGCCGAGCGCACCGGTGCCGAGCGCCGCGACCAGCAGCGTCGACCGGAAAAAGCCGGTGACCCGGGAGGCCAGCGTGCCGACCGCCATGATCGCGCTGGAACGCACCAGGCTGCCGCCGTCCCCCGGTCTGTCGGCCGGGATCTCCTGCGGTGGGAGCGATTCCTGATCGAGGAGCGGGGCCCCGGGCACCGAAGCGCTCGCCGGGCCCAGCACGACCTCGGCCGACGGCGGCAGGCCCCGCGAGTTGGCACTGCTATACAGGCCGTCGGTCACACGGTCCTCCCCAGCGTTACGCACACATCGTCACCATAAAGGGGTACGTCACAGGTGTCGTCGCAGGAGGGTGCCCGGGACGGCCCCGGCCAGCGTCTCGATCATCCAGCACGCCTCGGCTGCGACCAGGGGCTCACTGAGCGCATCGAGAACGGTTGGATGATCACAGCCGACCTCGGTCAGGACGGCCACCAGTTCCGGAATCGGACGAAGATCACCGGATTCCACGATCTTGCGGGCGAGCGGTCTGGTGCCGGCGTACCAGCCATGCTCGGACTGGGTTGCCAAGTGCGCCTCGGACCGGCGTACGAGATCGGCGAGCCCGTCGAACGGGAAGCGTTCCGCCGCTCGGACCTCGAGCATCGCCCGGGCCGGGCGGCTGAGTGCCGCGACAGCGGCCTCGTCGAGAACCTCGGGTGACACGCCCCGCGGAGCCGGCCACCAGTCATCGCCCGCGAAAATCGGCAGCGGCGCCTGCTCCGGGCCGGCCGGTTCGGCCGGCGTCGGCACCTCACGGCGCAGGGAGCGGTACGCCGCCTCACGCACCGCCGCGATGGCCGTCTCGTCGTCGTCGGGAGTCGCCGGCGCGAACGGTGACAGCAGCGCCACGACCAGGCCGGGATGGGGCAGTGTCGGATCTTCCCAGGCGATCACCCGGGCGCAGAGGTCGAGTTCCCACCAGCGCAGGGCGGCCGGGTAGGGCCCGTCGACCGGCGCCCACCCGAGCTGCTCGGGGTCGGTGAAGCCGGGGCGCCGCAGCCCGAGGGTGCGCTCGCCCGAAGCCAGGTCGACGTCGAGGACCAGCGCGTAGCCGCCGATGACCGGCAAGCTGATGCGCATTTCGCCCGGTTCGTCATCGATGGTGTCGGTCCAGAACGCCGGGTTCTCGCAAATCCGGCGGACGGCTTCGGAAACGGGCATCCGCCCATCCTGCCCGCTGCCGCCCGGCGCTGCCACGGCCCCGGTCCCGCCACCCAAGATCAGATTCAAGCCAGTTAGGCTGGTCATCCCATGTCTGTGTTGAATGCCGCCCAGCGGAACGCGGTCGCCGAGCTGCTCCGTGTCTCCCCCGTCGCCGACGAGCTGGGGCGCCGGTTCGGCGCCGCCGGCCACGAGCTGCACCTCGTCGGAGGCTCGGTGCGCGACGCGCTGCTCGGCCGTCTCGGCGACGACCTCGACTTCTGCACCGACGCGCACCCCGAGCAGACGCTAGCGCTGGTGCAGGGGTGGGCCGACGCGATCTGGGAGACCGGTCGCGACTTCGGCACGATCGGCGTGCAGAAGAACGGGCTCCGGGTCGAGATCACCACGTTCCGCGCCGAGGCGTACGACGGGGTCACCCGCAATCCGGTCGTCGCCTACGGCACGTCGCTGCTGGATGACCTCGAACGCCGCGACTTCACGATCAACGCGATGGCGGTGTCGGTGCCCGGGCACGAGTTCACCGACCCGTTCGGCGGGCTGAAGGACCTGGCGGCCAGGGTGATCCGTACACCGGCCGCGCCGTCCCTGTCGTTCGGCGATGATCCACTTCGGATGCTGCGGGCCGCCCGGTTTGCGGCGAAGCTCGGTTTTGCAGTGGACAACTCGGTCATTCAGGCGATGCGGGACATGGCGCCTGATCTTGATCGGATCACCGCCGAGCGCATCCGGGACGAGTTCACCAAGCTGATGTGCGGCGCCGACCCGATCCTCGGGCTGCGACTTCTCGTCGACACCGGCCTGGCCGACCG
Source organism: Actinoplanes sp. NPDC051411 (assembly GCF_040682075.1). Classification (NCBI taxonomy): domain Bacteria; kingdom Bacillati; phylum Actinomycetota; class Actinomycetes; order Micromonosporales; family Micromonosporaceae; genus Actinoplanes; species Actinoplanes sp. NPDC051411. The sequence continues at coordinate 19,984 of NZ_JBFBAD010000156.1, forward strand.
CTTCCTGCCCGAGATCTCCGGCCTCAAGCTCGAAATCGACGAGCACGCCCAGCACAAGGACGTCTACGAGCACACCCTGATCGTCGTGCGGAACGCGATGCGCCTGGAGGACGAGGGCGGCCCTGACTTCGTGCTGCGGATGGCCGCGCTCATGCACGACGTCGGCAAGCCGGCCACCAAGGCGGTCGGCCGCGACGGTCGCGTCAGCTTCCATCACCACGAGGTCGTCGGCGCGCGCCTGACCAAGCAGCGCATGAAAGCCATGAAATACCCCAAGGACGTCACCTCCGAGGTGGTCGAGCTGGTCGCTCTCCACTTGCGCTTCTACGGGTACGGCCGGGGCGAGTGGACCGATTCCGCGGTGCGCCGCTACGTGACCGATGCCGGACCGCTGCTCTCCCGCCTGCACAAGCTCACGCGTTCCGACGTGACGACCCGCAACCGGCGCAAGGCCGCCAACCTGGCCGCCGACTACGACGCGCTCGAGGAACGGATCTCCCGCATCGAGGCCGAGGAGGACCTGGCCCGGGTGCGGCCCGACCTCGACGGCAACGCGATCATGGAGCTGCTCGGGGTGCCGCCGGGCCCGATCGTGGGCCAGGCCTGGCGCTATCTCAAGGAGCTGCGGCTCGACCGGGGGCCGCTGACCCGCGACGAGGCCGAGGCCGAGCTCTTCAAGTGGGCCCGCGACAACGGGCACCTGGCCTGATCGCGTAGGGCCGCGGCGTCCTGCGGACGCCCTTGACCAAATCGGCTATACAGGCTGCTGATGGACGCTGACAGCACTGGCGCGGGGTCGCGAGCGTTCCGCTTCATCGGCGGTACGGTCGCCGTCCTGGCCGGGCTGGCCGCCGTGGCGTTCCTGCTCGTGGCCGGCACGGTCGCCTGGATGTTCGGCGTCGCGCTCCCCCATCACCAGCACGAGATCGACGACCAGTCCCTGGCGGCTAGCGTCAGTTACCTCGCCGCACAGGATCAGGGCCGCCTGGCGTCGGCGGCGACCGACGGCAAGCTCACCGACAGCGAGATCACCGAGGTGTTCGGCCGCACCTGGACGATCGGGCGGTCGGCCGACCGGTGGGCGGTGACGACGCGCTTTCTGGCCGGCAGCAGGGACGTCTGCGTTCGGTTCGACGTCGCGCTCCCGCTCGGGCCGGCCACCAGGGTGACTCACAGCGAGCTTCCCGCATGCCCGCTGATCCGGCCGCATCCGGATGCCTCGTAGCCGGCGCGGCCTCGGTCCGGCCTTGTCCCTAGCCGTCGAGGCGCCTCCGGGTCGTCGAGGGCTCGAAGTTGTCGTACCCGGCGAGCACAATCTTCGGTGTGTTCGTCGTTGACTCACTCATCGGGCCGCTCGGTGTCGAGACGGTCGGTGAGACCGTGGTCGGCGTCCGGTTCGGGGCCCGGCCCGGCCCGGCTGCCGCGACGCCGGCCGACCATGCCGTCGCGGCGAGGCTGGAGGCCTACTTCGCCGGTGAGCTGACCGACTTCGAGCTGCCGGTCGAGATGCGCGGCGGGTCGGAGTTCGAGAGGCGGGTCTGGGCCGAGATCGCCAAGATTCCCTATGGCGAGATGATCACCTATGGCTCGATCGCCAACGCCCTCGGCGACCCGGGTGCGGCTCGGGCAGTCGGCACGGCGTGCAACCACAACCCCGTGCCGGTGATCGTGCCCTGCCATCGGGTGGTCGGTGCCGGCGGCAAGATGGTCGGCTTTGGCGGCGGCATCGAGCGCAAACGCAAGCTGCTCGAGCTGGAGGCGAGGGTCGCCCTGACCCGCGCCTGGGGCTGACCGTCCGCAAATCCGGTCGTGTCGGACGTCTCGGACGAAAGCGGCGGGGGCGGGGCGAGGGGGGGGGGCCCCCCCGGGGGGGTGGGGATGAGGTTTTTGTTGTGGGCGGCCCCGCGCCCCGCGGGGTCTGGCAAACACCCCCCGAGT
>NZ_JBFBAD010000157.1:0-21846 GCF_040682075.1 Actinoplanes sp. NPDC051411
AGGGTGACCAAGGTCGAGGTGGAGCATTTATTTCGACCTTGGTCACCCTCGCCCCGAATTCCGTCCGACCGCGACCGGCCGCACCGCCCCGAAGCCCAGCCTGGAGAGCAAAAACACGCAACAAACACGCTCAACCAATGAAGCCGTCGGGACGAACATCGACCGGCCCGTCCGGGGTGTCGACCACATGCCGGCGACCGTCCCTGAGCAGAGCCAGATCGAGCCCGGGCAGGCGCCGCCCGTAGTCCAGTCCGGCCATCCGCATCGCCAGCGCGTGACTGTCCGCAAGCTCGGCGAAGACCTCGCGCAGAGCGGTCACGTCCTCGTCCGGCACCATCAGCACCCCTTGGGCGCGCGTAGACTGCAGGACCCGGGCCGCTACCGGGTGCCGCTCCGACTCGTACGTGTCCAGCAGCGACGACGGTGACTCGCCGCGCAACACCTCGGCCATCTTCCAGCCCAGGGTGAACGCGTCCTGCAGGCCCAGGTTGAGGCCCTGGCCACCGGCCGGTGAGTGGATGTGGGCGGCGTCGCCGGCCAGGAACACGTTGCCGGCGCGGTACCGGGCGGCCTGCCGGCTGGCGTCGGTGAACCGGCTCGCCCAGCGGACCTGGTCCAACGCCAGGCCGTCGCGTCCGAGCGCTTCGGTGATCTCCGAGTCGGGAACCGGATCGTCCCTGCCGGCCGCCATCTGGGCCGGGCCGGCCGCCAGCACCCGGAACACGCCCTCGCCCAGCGGCAGGACCGTCAGCAGGCCGTCGCCCTTCGGCGCCGGGAGGGTCCATTCGGACGGGCCGCCGCCGGCGAGGGTGACGTCGGCGACCAGGGCGCACAGGCGCCCGTCGCGGCCCGGGAAGTCGATGCCCGACTGCCGGCGGACGGTGCTGCGGGCTCCGTCGCAGCCGACCAGGAATCGAGCCCGCATCCCGTTGACCGTCACGCCGCTGTTGTCTTCCGTGAAGGCGTCTACTCCCACGCCGTACAGGATTTTGGCACCCAGCGAGAGTGACCATTCCGCCAAGCGTTCCTCGACGCGGGCTTGAGGGATGCCGACCTGGTAGGGGTAGGGGGTCGGGAGCTGCGAATAGTCGAGGTGGATGCCGGCGAAGTGCCCGCGCGGCAGGCGGGCCGGGGCGATGGCGAGGAGGTCGTCGAGCAGGCCGCGGGCGGCGAGGACCTCGGCCGAGCGGGGTTGCAGGTTGAGGGCCTTGGATTGTCCGGTGCGGGCTTCGAGGCGTTCCAGGACGACGACCTGGGCGCCGCCGAGGGCGAGTTCGCCGGCGAGCATCAGGCCGGTCGGTCCGGCGCCGGCGATGATCACGTCGGGGTTGTTGATCCTTGCGCTGCCCCTCATGTCCGGCTGTGCGGTCGTCATGCCCGGAGGTCCCACTTCTTCGTGTAGTAGAGGTGGAAGAGGCCGGTCGGGACGACGATGACGGGCCAGCAGACGTTGAGGACCGCGGGGGCGAGGTCGAGCGGCAGCAGGTACGCGGCGACCAGGGTGACCGCCACGTTGAGCAGGCCGGCGCAGCCCCAGACGAAGGTCAGCACCCGCATGCCGTGCCGGAACCGCTGGTTGTCGTCCCATTTGGACTCCCACGCGCGCAGGCCGTCGGGGCCGACCTTGGCCAGGACGAACGCGCGGTAGAGGTACATCGGGGCGGGGCGGCCGACCCAGACCGAGGCGAGGAGCCAGACCGCGATGAGGCCGCCGAGCAGGCCGCCCCACGCGTCGCGGATCAGCATGGTGCGCGCCTCGCCGGTCATCGCCGAGACGCCCAGGCTGAGCGCGACGACCGAGAGGACGAAGACGGCCAGGAAGTCGACGGTGCGGGTGCGGGCGAACTTCACGATGACGGCGACGACGGGCACGACGCCCGAGAGCAGCAGGGCCCACCACTGGCCGACGCCGGTGGCTCTCAGTCCGTAGTAGACGACGAGTGGCAGCCCGAAGTCGATGAACATCTGGATCAGCAGGGAGGCACGGTTGATCTTCGACGGGGTGGTCACGCTGCTCATGAGGGGTCCTTCCGGACGGCGCGGGTGAACAGGGCGACCAGTTCGGCCGCGTAGGCGTGCGGGTCGAGGCCGGGGCGGGCCGCGGCGGCGTCGATCGACGCGCGCAGCGTGACCGCCATGACGTCCGGGTCGAAGGCGCGGAACTCCCCCGCCTCCTGCCCCTCGCGGAACATCACCGCCAGCCGGGTCAGCGGGTCGTCGACGTCGGAGGGGCGGACCAGCGGGGTGCCGTCCTCGGTGCGGGCGTTGGCCGAGATCTCGATGACCGCCCGGATCGCGGCGGGGTGCTCGGCGATGAATTCGAGGTTGGACTCGATGTAGGCGGCCATCGTGGCGGTGCGGGTGCCGCCGGCGTCGCGCATCCGCTCGCCCATGTAGTCGGTGGCCTCGCTCAGGACGGCGCCGACGACGGCCCGGACCAGTTCGGCCTTGTCGTCGAAGTGGTAGGAGATCAGCCGGGTGCTGCTGATCCCGGCGCGCTTGGCGATCCGGGCGAACGAGGCGTTGCCGTATCCCAGTTCGGCGATCGTGTCGATCGCGGCGGTGACGATCTGGGCGCGCCGGGCGCTCGCCGTCACCGTGTCGTTTACTCGCATGAGTAACTTTTTACTCGTCCGAGTAACGACGGTCAAGCGACATTTCCCAACGGCAAGATCAAAACCGGGCTAGGCGGCCCGGGAACCCTCGTCCGGGCGGGCTTCGACGAGGCGCACCTTCGGGTGTGGGAAAACCCACTTCCGGTACGCCCAGAGCCGGAACACCATCCCGGCGAGCGTCCCGGCGATGATCCCGAACGCGAAGTCGCTGATCTCCTGCACGATCAGGCTCACGTGGGGGGCCTGCAGGTCGAACACGTACCGGGCGATCCACAGCGGGATGTCGCTGACGCCGATGGCGACCGCGTTGACGGCGAAGAACAGTGCCGCCTCGTGCCGGCGCTCCCGCCCACCGCGGGCCCGGAACGCCCACTCGCGGTTCAGCACGTACGACAGGACCGTCGCCACGATGTTCGCGATCGTGAAGGCCGTGACCGGCTTGTCGCCGAGGATCGTCAGCTTCAGCGCGTAGTTGATCGCCACCGCCACCACGAAGCAGGTGCCGCCCACGACCAGGAACTTCAGGGTCTCGCGGTGCTTGAGCAGCCGCTCGCGCACCGGCGCGGGCAGGAGGCCTAGCACGGCACGGACGATCTGGGCGGGGCGTCCCCGCAGCGGCTCGACGCTCATCGCGGCGGAAGATACCCGCCGTTTCTGAACGAAAGCTAAACGCCGAGACTCCGCACGAAGGCGTCGAGACGGTCGGCGAGTTCCCCGTCGGTGATCAGGAACTGCAGGCCGACCTCCCGCTCGTCCGGATCGTTGCCGTCGGCCGAGTTCATGACCGTGGCGTGCAGGGCGATCCGGTCGTCGCCCAGCGTGAGCTCGACCCCGACCGCGTCACCCTCGGTGATCGAGGCGCCGGCCGGTAGCGCGCACCGCATGCCGCCCGCGCTGACGTTGACCAGCCGCACCGGCAGCGGCACCTGCCCGGCCTTCGCGACGGTGGCGGTGCCGGCCGCGGCGATCCGGTCGTGCTGGCGGCGCTCCAGCCGGGCGGCCAGGTTCGACATCTGCTCGACCCGGCCCAGCGCGTCCGCCATCTGCGCCGACAGCTCGTTGACCAGCACGTCCTGGTCGGCGATGACCGCCCGCAGCGCGTCCGCCGCCTCGCCGACCCCGCCGATGCCCTCGATCATCGTGGTGATCGCCTGGGCCATCTCGGCGGTGTCGTGCTCCAGCTCCGAGATCGTGGTGGTGATCTGCTCGGTCGAGTCGGCGGTGCTGTTGGCGAGCTCCTTGACCTCGTCGGCGACCACGGTGAACCCGGAGCCCAGCTCGCCCGCCCGGGCCGCCTCGATCGTCGCGTTCAGCGCCAGCAGCCGGGTCTGCCCGGCGATGCCGGTGACCAGGGCGGCGGTCGAGGCGACCCGGCGCAGGCTGCGGTCCAGCGACGAGATGACCCGCTCGGCCTGGTGGGCCTGCTCGACGACGGCGGCGGTGGCCCGGTCGGTGGTGGCGATGCTGCGATCGATCACGCCGGCCGCGTCGCGTACCTGCCCGACATGGTCGGTGACCCCGCGCAGCTCCTCGGCGATCACCCCGGTCGACTCGTCGATGATCTCCTGGGTGCGCTGCCGGAACTCGGCCTCGACCTGCCGCTGGTGCAGGAAACTGGCCCGCAGCTGCTGGTCGCGGGCCCGCTGGCCGGCCTGGATGGTCTCGTCCTGCTCCCGCAGCCGCTCCCGGGCCACGTCGAGGGCCCGGCCGATGTCACCCATCTCGTCGCGGCCGCCCGGCAACGGCCGGTCGGCGAGGTCACCCTCGGCGATCGCGGTCACGGCACGGACGGTGTCGCGGACGTCGTGGGTCGTGCTCTGAACGACCGCGGCCGCGAACCAGACACCGAGCACCAGGCCGCCGATCGCGATGCCGAGCACGAGGTCGCGTTCCCGGGTGCTCGTGTCGACGCGCTCCCGCAGCATGTCGGCCAGCGCGTCGTGCAGCTGGTGTGCGGCGGCCGCCGCGGCGGTGCCGATCGCGGCCGGATCCTTGCCGGTGTCGGCGGCCAGCGCGGCGATGGCGTCGGCCGCGGTGTCGACGGCTTCGAGCCCGCCGCTGTCCCGTTTGATGCCGGCGGCGGCCGAGTCGAGCGAGCCCGCGGCCGTGGCCAGGCCCGGGGTCTGCCGGAGCCGGGCCGCGGCCAGCAGCGCCTGCGGCAGTTGCACGACCTGCGCGTCGATCAGCCGCGACGAGGACAGGCTCGGGTCGAGGGTCAGGTTGGTGGCGTCGCCGAGGTCGCTGATCCGCGTCTGGATCGACTGGGCGAGCGTGACCCGCTCGGCCGGCGTGCCCGTCGCGCCGGTCACCGTGTCGGCCATCGCGGTGAGCAGCGGCCGGACCGCCTCGGCGCCGCGCAGTTCGGCGCGCGCGAAGTCGATCTGGGCGTTGCGCACCACCGTGTACATGACGGCGGCGACCGCCCCCGGCGCCAGCAGCACCAGGACGAGCACCAGCAGCCGCATGCCGGTGCGCAGCCGGCCGGAGGCGGCCAGCATCGGCCGCAGCAGGGCGGTTCGGGGCATGCGGTGCGCTCCTGGGTGATCGAATCCTGCTCACAGTCTCCTCACGCCCGAGCGGACGGAAGGGGCAAACCCGCAAGATTCGCCGATTGCGGCCACGAAAGCGGCGACGGCCGGATGCCCGGCCGCGCCTTTCCGGTACGCGATCCGGGTGCGGCGCCGCGTCGGCAGAGCTTCCAGGCGTACGCCGTCGGCCCGCCCGTCCTGAACCGCCATGGCCGGCACGACCGACACCCCGAGCCCGGCAGCGACCAGCGACAGCACGGTCGCGAAGTCGTCGGCGTGGTGGCGGGCCCGAGGGCTGAACCCGGCCGCCCGGCACAGCTGCACGGTCACCGTGTGACACACCGTGCCGGGCGTCGCCAGAATCCACGGCGCGTCGCGGAGTCCTCGCAGCGCCGAGCCGGCTCCGGCGCCGCTCGCCGATGGCCGGCCACTCATGTTGACTGGATCAATATCGTCAACATTGACGGTGTCGACGCGTGCGCCGGCCGGGCGTGGATGCGCGGGATGGATGTCGGGCGCCGGCTGGCCGGAGCTTGGTGGTCTGACACCCGCCGGCCTGGCGCCCGTTGGGTCGGAGCCGCCTGGGTTGGCGGTGGCCTGGCTGGCGTCCGTTGAATCGCCGCGCGCCGGGTCTGGGGCTGCTGGGTCGGAGATGCCTGAGCTGGTGCTCCTCGGGTGGGAGACGGCCGAGCTGGCGGTCTTCGGGTCGGAGCCGAGTGGGGCGGAGGCGTCTGGACTGGCGGTCGGCGGGTCGGCGGGCCAGGTCGCCGGGACTGCGAGGTAGACCGGCTCGTCGAGCAGGGGGACGTCGTCGAGGCCGGGGTCGGGGCGGGCCGGGACCAGGTCGTAGTCGTTGATCAGGCCGACGTCGATGCGGCGGTCGCGCAGGGCGGCCGGAACGTCGGCCGGGTCGAGTTCGGTGACCATCAGTTCCAGGCCGGGGTGGGCGCGGCCGAGCGCGACCAGCGTGGCCGGGAGAAGCGCGCGGACCGCGGTCGGGAACGCCCCGATGCGCAGCGGCCCGGTCAGCCCTTCGGCCGCCGCGGCGAGCGACGCCGTGGCCTGCTCCAGTTCGGCGAGCACGGCATTGCCGTGCCGCACCAGGATGCGGCCGGCGGCGGTCAGGGTCACGCTGCGGCCGGTGCGGGTCAGGAGGCGTACGCCCGCCTGGCGCTCCAAAGCGCTCAGCTGTTGCGAAACCGCCGAGGCCGTGTAGCTGTGCGACGCCGCGACCGCGGCGATCGTGCCGAGCCGGGCGAGGTCGCAGAGAAGTTGCAGGCGGCGCACGTCGAGCATCAGCCCAGCTTACGGTCAGCCCTCGAAAGGTGAACTGGACCTTATGCTCCGGCGCCGGGACGCTGAGGCCATGACCTTCTCCGGCCTGTTCGTTCCCCTGATCACCCCGTTCACCGCGGACGGCGACGTCGCGCTCCGAGCACTCGAATCCCTGGCCCACGAGTTGCTCGACGCCGGCGCTACCGGCCTGGTCGCGCTGGGCACGACGGGCGAGCCGTCGGCGCTGACCCCGGCCGAGCGCGCCGCCGTCCTGGCCGTGGTCGAGCGGGTCAGCCGCACCCGCCGCACCCCGTGGATCGCCGGCGTGCACGACGGCATCGTCCCCGCGTCGGCCGACGCGGCGATGCATGCCGTCCCCGCGTTCGTCCGCCCCGGCGAGGAAGGCGTGATCGCCCACTTCGCGGCGCTGGCCGCGGCCTCCCCGGTCCCGGTCGTCGTCTACCACGTGCCCTACCGCACGGCCCAGCCCCTGTCGGCCGGCGCGCTGCTCCGCCTGGCGTCGCTGCCCAACGTGATCGCCATGAAGTACGCCCCCGGCACCCTCGACGCGACGGCGATGGCCTTCATGGCCGCGGCCGCCGACGTGCCCGGCTTCTCGATACTGGTCGGCGACGACGTCCTCGCGGGCCCGCTGCTCGCGCTCGGCGCCCCGGGCGCCGTCATGGCCGCCGGTCACATCGCGACCGCCGACTACGCCGCCTTGATCGCCGCCTGGCAGTCGGGTGATCTGCCTGGCGGCCGCGCTCTGAGCCACCGCTTGGCGCCTCGGTCGGCGGCCCTGTTCGCGGCCCCGAACCCGACCGTCATCAAGGGCGTCCTGCACGCGGAGGGCCGCATCCCGTCCGCGGCCGTCCGCGTGCCATTGACGCCGGCCGCGCCGGAGCAGGTGGCGCAGGCGCGAGGCCTGTTGACGCTGGTTAGCCCGGAACGGGCCGCCCAGGGCCTGTCGACTCCGGTCACCCCAGAGCAAGTCGCGCACGTTTGAGGGCTGTTGACTCGCGCCGCGCCGGAGTAGCTCGGACGCGAGCGAGGCTTCAGTCGCACCGACGCAGGTCGCGAGCAGGTGGCGGCCGTGACAGCTGCCGTCCCTGGCGGTGTGAGCGCTGCCGTCCCGGGCGGTGCGAGCGTCAGCCGTTGCGCGGGCGGCGTCGTGCGGACTGCGCGAAGCGCGGTTGCGATAACCAAAGTCTCGACATGATGCGCGAGCCGTCAATGTTGATTCAGTCAACATGTCCGGTCAACATGGCACCGCGCCGCCGGCCGCCGCCGGGCGAGCGGGCCGAGCGGGCCGAGCGGGCGAGCGGGCGAGCGAGCCGAGCGGGCGAGCAGGCCGAGCGAGCGACCAGTGTCACCCGCGTCAAGCCTGCCGGGAGCGCCGCGGCAGCGCCTAACGTCTGCGGTCATGATCTCGGCGTTCTCCGGCTTTGCGCTCATCGGCGTCATCGTGCTGGTGGGCTGGGTGACGCGCCGGTTCGCCGGGCTGCCGGAGAACGCCGAGGCGGTGCTGGGCCGGCTGGTCTACTCGGTGCTCGCGCCGTGCCTGCTGTTCACCGGCGTGGCCAAGGCCGACCTGAACGTGCTGTTCAGCGAGCCGCTGATCGTGTCCACGGCCGCCGCGGTGGTGTGTTTCGGGCTGTTCGCGCTGCTGATCCGGGGCCGCGACCGGGGCACGACCATCATGGGCGCGCTCGCTTCGGGCTACACGAACGCCAACTACATCGGCATCCCGGTCGCCACCTACGTGCTCGGCAACGCGGCCCTGGTCGTGCCGATCGTGATCCTGCAGCTGCTCGTCATCACCCCGGTCGCGCTGACACTGCTCGAGATCGCCACGACCGGCCGCGCCTCGTGGCGGACCGTGCTGATGACGCCGCTGCGCAATCCGCTGATCGCCGGGGTGGCGCTGGGCGCGGTCTTCGCCCTGACCGGCTGGCATCTGCCGACGGTCCTGGGCAACCCGATCGCCGCGATCGGCCAGGCCGCCGTGCCGGTGGTGCTGATCGCGTTCGGCATGTCGCTGTCCGGCCGCGGTGTGCTGACCGCCGGCTCCGACCGGGTCGCCACGCTCACCGCGGTCGCGTTGAAGACCGCCGGGATGCCCGTGATCGCCTTCCTGATGGCCCACGCTCTCGGCCTGAACCACGACGAGACGTTCGCGGTGACCGTGCTGGCGGCGCTGCCGACCGCGCAGAACGTGTTCCTCTACGGCCAGCGCTTCAACGCCGGTGCGGGTCTCATCCGCGACGCCATCTTCCTGTCGACCCTGGCCTGCGCTCCCGCCCTGCTCCTGATCACGTTCCTGTTCCACCTCTGACCGCGACCCTGTGGACAACGGCCGGAAGTTGTCAGACCCGGCTGCTTCAATCCGCCCCACCCAACAGAGGGCGGGGCCGCCGGGCGCACGACAACGAGCTGTGGCCGCCCTCAGAACAAAGGATGAGGCCAGCGCAGCCCGAAGCCCCCGCGCACGAAACCGAGCCCCCAAACCCCTGAATTCACGGCAACGGGATCTCCATCCCCTCCTCGGCCACCAGGATCTCGCCGCCGTAGACCGCGGCCGCCGCCCGCCGGCACGCCGCCCGATCGGCCCCCGGCCAGAAGTGCGTCAGCAGAAGCCGCCGCGCCCCGCCCGCAACCGCCGCCTCCGCCGCCTCCCCCGGCCGCAGGTTCAACGGCGGCCGGTCGGTGCAGTCGGCGATGAACAGGTCGGCCTTCCGGGCCAGCGCACCCAGCACCGGCGTCGGCCCGGTGTCCCCGGTGTACGCCACGCACATCCCGGGCGCCTCCAGCCGCACCCCCACGTTCGGCACGTAGTGCGGCAACGCGTACGAGCGCAGCACGAACGGCCCGATGGACCGCGGCGCCGCCGGCAGCGGCCGGAAATCGAGAAACGCCGGGATGTCGGCGGCGTCCGGCGGGTCCAGCGCGGCCATCACCTCGGCCACCCCCGCCGCCGCGTAGACCGGCACCCGCCCGCGGCGCGGCCCGTACCGCAACGACCGGAACAGCGCGTGCAGATCCACCACATGGTCCGGATGCGCGTGCGTGACCACCACCGCGTCGGGCACGTCCACCAGCGAGAACAGCCGCCCGGCCGTCCCGTACCCGAGGTCCAGCACGATCCGGGTGCCGCGATACGACACCAGGTAGCCGCTGCACGCCCGCCCGGCCGCCGGCCAGCCCCCGCTGCTGCCGAGCACCACCACCCCGTCGGCCATATGCGAAGTATCGCTCATCATGAATCCGCCGGCCTCCCGGGTTTCGGGCCCCACGGACCGGGGTTACGTTCCGGCGATGGCGATGAAAGCGCTTTCAAAGGCGACGATCTACCAGGTCGCCCAGCTCGCGGGGGTCTCCATCGCCACGGTGTCGCGTGCCCTGCGCGACTCCGAACTGGTCACCCCGCAGACCCGCGAGCGCGTCCACCAGGCCGCCCGGGAGCTGCGGTTCACCCCGAGCCGGCTGGGCCGCTCCCTCGCCGAGGGCCGGCACGCCGCCAACGGCATCGTCTTCCCCGACCTCGTCGGCCCCTACTACGCGGAGGTCGTTCTCGGCTACGAGGCCGCCGCGGCGGCCTTCGGCTCCAGCGTGGTCATTCTGGCCACTCGCGGCCGCGAGGACGCGGCCTCCGCCGTACGCGACCTGGCCGCCCGGGTCGACGGCCTGACCGTCTTCGGCCAGACCGTCCCCGACGACGTGATCACCGGGCTGGCCGGCACCGGCCTGCCGGTCGTGCTGCTGTCGCGCGACCCGCTGCCCGGCGTCGACACGGTGCGTGCCCGCAACGACCACACCGCCCAAGCCCTCGTCGAGCACCTGCTCACCCACGGCCACCACCGGTTCGTCTTCCTCGGTGATCCCGCCGGTTCGCCCGACGTCGCGGGCCGTTACCGCGGTGTGGCCCGAGCACTGTCGCAACGCGGGCTCGACGTCCCCGACCCCGTACGTCTCGAAGGTTTTGACCTGGAAGCCGGTGAGGCGGCGGCCCGTGACCTTCTGCGGCGGGAGCGACCCGACGCCGTGATCTGCGCCAACGACGAGGTGGCGCTCGGTGTGCTCCTGGCGGCCGAGCAGGCCGGCCTGAAGGTCCCCGGTGACCTGGCCGTGACCGGCTGGGACGACCTGATGGCGGCCCGGTTCGCCGGCCTGACCACGGTCCGCCAGCCGATGCGCGACCTCGGCGCCACCGCGGCGAGGTGGCTCAACCAGCGCATCACCGGCCAACCCGGCCGGAAAGCGAAACGACGGATCCTGCCCACGCAGCTCGTCGTGCGGCGCAGCTGCGGCCCACACTCCCCGGAGGTGCACCCGACATGAGACACCGGCGACTGGCCGCCGCGGCAACGGCCGCGGCACTGACACTGAGCGTGATTTCGGCCTGCGGACGCGGTTCAGGCTCGGAGGACACGACGGCCAAGGCCGTCAGCGGCGGCAAGGCCACCGGGGACATCACGGTCTGGGCGATGGGCACGGAGGGTGAGAAGCTCGCCGCGTTCGCGAAGCAGTTCACCGCCGAGAACCCGGGCGCGAAGGTGAACGTGACCGCCGTGCCGTGGGACGCCGCCCACCAGAAGATCGCCAGCGCGATCGCGGCGAAGCAGACCCCGGACGTGTCGATGATCGGCACCACCGACCAGGGCGAGTTCGCGAAGACCGGCGCCCTCGACCCGACGCCGGCCGACCTGTTCAAGAAGGCCGACTTCTTCCCCGGCGCCTGGGACACCACCGTCGTGGACGGCACCTCGTTCGCCGTGCCCTGGTACGTCGAGACCCGCGGCATCTACTACCGCAAGGACCTGGCCGCCAAGGCCGGCTACCCCGGCGGCCCGAAGACGTGGGACGACCTGAAGGCGATGGCGAAGGCCATGCAGACCAAGGCCGGCGCGCGGTGGGGCATCAACCTGCAGCCCGGCAAGACCGGCAGCTGGCAGTCGGTCCTGCCGTTCGCCTGGTCGGCCGGCGCCGACATCGCCGCCGGCGGCAAGTACAGCTTCGACACCCCGGAGATGGTCGCCGGCCTGAAGTACTACCAGTCGTTCTTCACCGAGAAGATCGCCCCGACCGATCTGGCCCAGGGCGCGCTGGAACCCGCCTTCGTCAAAGGGCAGATCGGCGCGTTCATGTCCGGCCCCTGGCATGTCGGCATCCTCAACGACCAGGGCGGGCCCGGCTTCAAGGACAAGTACTCGGTCGCGCCGATGCCGGTCGGCAAGTCGTCGACGTCGTTCATCGGCGGCTCGAACTTCGCCGTCTTCAAGAACGCCCAGAACCGCGACGCCGCCTGGAAGTTCCTGGCCTGGCTGTCCCAGCCGCAGATCCAGGTCAAGTGGTACCGGACCGTCGCCGACCTGCCCGCCGTCCAGTCGGCCTGGAACGACCCCGCCCTGGCCACCGACCCGGTCCTGCAGGTCTTCGGCGCCCAGCTGAAGTCGGCCAAGGCGCCGCCCGCCTACCCGACCTGGAACCAGGTCTCGGCGACGTTCGACACCGAGGTCGAGAAGGTCTGCGTCGCCGGCGAGGACCCGGCCGCCGCGATGAAAACCGTGCAGAACCAGGTGTCGTCGATCGGCACCGGCTCATGACCGCGGTCTCCGCGGTGGGTTCCCGCCCGGTGCCGCGCCCGCGCGGCCGCCCGCCGCCTGCGCCTGAGGCGTACGCTCACCGGCTGGTCGTTCGCGGCCCCGTTCACCGCCCTGTTCCTGGTGTTCGCCCTGCTGCCGGTGCTCGCGTCGCTGGTGATGAGCCTGACCGACATGCGCTCCACCGACCTGCAGCACCCGCTGGCGGTCAACTTCGTCGGCCTGCACAACTACGCCCGCCTCTTCGGCGACACCCAGTTCCTGCGCGCCGCCCTCAACACGATCGTGTTCGTGGTGGCCGGCGTCCCGCTGACCATCATCGTGGCGCTGGCCGCCGCGAACGCCCTCAACTCCGGCCTGATCCGGCTGCGCGGCCTGTTCCGGGTCGGCTTCTACCTGCCGGTCGTCACCAGCATCGTCGCGATCGCGGTGGTGTGGCGATTCCTGCTCGACCCGCAGGCCGGCCTGATCGACAACCTGCTCGGCCTGGCCGGCGTGCACGGGCCGAACTGGCTCGGCGACCCGCACCTGTCCCTCGGCTCGATCATCGTGATGGCCGTGTGGCGCAACTTCGGCTCGCTCATGGTGATCTTCCTGGCGGCCCTGCAGGGCATCCCGGCCGACCTGTACGAGGCGTCCACCCTCGACGGCGCCGGCCGCTGGCAGCAGTTCCGCCGCATCACCGTGCCGCTGCTGCGCCCGGCCCTGCTGTTCGGGGCCGTCATCACCGGCATCGGCTACCTGCAACTGTTCGAGGAACCACTGGTCATGACCCAGGGCGGCCCGCTGTCGTCGACACTGTCGGTGTCCTACCACATCTACAACCAGTTCGGCTTCGGCAACTACGGCTACGCGTCGGCCGCCGCGTACGTCCTGTTCGTCGCCATCGTGGCCCTGTCGGTCCTGCAGTTCCGCCTGCTCGGGGCCCGCAATGACTAGGGACCGCACCGCCCGCGCCGTCCTCTACGCGATCCTCGCCGCCGGCCTGCTCGTCGTCGTCGGACCGTTCCTGTGGATGGCCCTGTCGTCGTTCAAACCCGAGAACGAGATCCGCTCCGACCCGCCGACCTGGTGGCCGCACACCTGGACACTCACCCACTACCACGACCTGTTCGCCCGCCTCGACTTCCCGCGCTACTTCGGCAACTCCGCCCTCGTCGCGATCCTCGTGACGGCCGGCAACCTGCTGTTCTGCTCGCTCATCGGCTACGCCCTGGCCAAACTCCACTTCACCGGCAAACGCACCCTGTTCCTGGTCGTCCTGGGCATGCTCATGGTGCCCGGCATGGTCACCTTCGTGCCCCAGTTCGTGCTGATCAGCAACATGGGACTGGCCGACTCGTACGCCGGCCTGGTCCTGCCGTTCCTGGCCGGACCCTTCGGGGTCTTCCTGATGCGGCAGTTCCTCCTGGCGATCCCGGACGACCTGATCGAGGCGGCCCGGGTCGACGGCGCCGGCGAGTGGCGCATCTTCTGGCGCATCGTGCTGCCGCTGTGCCGGCCCGCCCTCGCCACCCTGGGCATCCTCACGTTCCTCGCCAGCTGGAACAACTTCCTGTGGCCGCTCGTCGTGGCCACCACCGACGACCACTACACGCTGCCGGTCGCGCTCGCGCTCTACTCGATCGGCCAGAACCGCATCTACTACGGCCTGCTGCTGGCCGGCGCGGTCGTCGTCGTGCTGCCCGTCCTGATCGTCTTCCTGGTGCTGCAACGGCAGTTCCTGCGCGGCATCGCCACCACCGGACTGAAGTGAGGGGCCCATGCGTCGCCTACTCGTACTCGTGCTGCTCCTGCCGCTCGTCTTCGCCGGCGGGCGGGACCCGCTCCGCGGCTACGCCAAGGACACCTGGCGTTCGCTGACCGCCATGACCGACCCGGCGACCGGCCTGCCCGCCGACAACATCACCGGCGACCTGTCAGCGCGCTCGGCCTACACCTCACCGACCAACATCGGCGGCTACCTGTGGTCGACCGTCGCCGCCCGCGACCTCGGCATCATCTCCACCCGCGAGGCCCTGCACCGCGCCGGCCAGACCCTGCACACCCTGGCCGGGCTGCGCCGCAACACCGCCTCCGGCATGTTCTACAACTGGTACGACCCGCACACCGGCGCCGTCCTGACCGTCTTCCCCGACGACGGCTCCGCCATCACACCGTTCCTGTCCAGCGTCGACAACGGCTGGCTCGGCGCCGCCCTGCGCGTCGTCGCCGGCGCCATGCCGTCCCTGCGCGGCCAGGCCCAGCAGATCCTCACCGGCATGAACTTCGGCTTCTACTACGACCCGGCCGCCGCCACCCCGATCGGCACCCGCGGCCAGATCTACGGCGGCTTCTACGACACCCAGCCCACCGGCTGCTCGGTACCGAAGAACGGCGTCTGGTTCACTTGCAACCACTACGACATCACGGTCACCGAACCCCGCATGGCCACCTACCTCGGCATCGCCGCCGGCCAGATCCCGCCGACCGCCTACTTCGACACCATGCGCACCCTGCCCGACACCTGCGACTACGCCTGGCAGGAGATGGAACCGCACGGCTTCACCACCACCCACCTGGGCCGCCAGGTCTACGAAGGCTCCTACCGCTACCGCGGCATCACCTTCGTCCCCAGCTGGGGCGGCGACATGTTCGAGGCCCTCATGCCCGACCTGTTCGTCCCCGAGGAAACCTGGGGCCCGGACAGCTGGGGCCGCAACCACCCGGCCACAGTCGCCGCGCAGATCGAACACGGCCTCAACGACGCCCGCTACGGCTACTGGGGATTCTCACCCGCCTCCAACCCGTTCGGCGGCTACTCCGCCTGGGGCGTCGACGCCATGGGCATGGACACCGACGGCTACCCCTCCGACATCCAGGGCGGAAAATACGACGCCGGCTTCGGCACCTGCCGGCCCGCCGGGCCGCCCGCCGCCTACGACGACGGGGTGGTCACGCCGCACGCGGCCTTCCTCGCCCTGCCGTACGCCCCGGGACCGGCCCGCCACAACCTGGCCGCCCTGAAGGCCGACTTCGACGCGTACGGCCCAGGCGGCTTCTACGACGCCATCGCCGTACGGTCCGGGACCGTCGCCAAGCGCTACCTGGCCCTCGACCAGTCCATGACCCTGGGCGCCCTCGACCGCACCGGCATCCGCCGAGCCTTCGTCACCCCCCAGTTCGAGCACACGATCCGCCCGCTGCTGGCGCAGGAGACCTTCAACGTGCCCGCCCACCAGGCCCTCCCCCAGCTCGCGGAGCCCCGCCCGTGACCAGCCGACGAGCAGCAGTGCGCAGTAGACGCTTCTTCCGGTCGAGGAGCGCCGCCGGTGACCGGCATCGAACAGCACCCACTGCCCCAGCTCAAGGAGTTCCGTCCGTGACTGACATCGAGCAGCAGGCCCGCGCCGACTGGGCGGCCCTGATGGGCGGCGGCGGCGCCCAGGACCGCTCCCCCGGCGAACCGGTCACCGCCGACCTGCCCGCCCCGGCCGGCCTCACCGCGGTGGCCGGCCGCGGCCAGGTCACCGTCGGCTGGGACCCGGTGCCGGGCGCCATCGGGTACGCCGTGCACCGCGCCCCGTCCGCCGACGGCCCGTTCGCCGGGGCCGACCACGGCGGCGGCGACGTCCTGGCCGTCCCGCACCCGCCCTACGCCGACACCACCCCGGACCGCGGCGGCTACTACGCGGTGGCCGCCCTGCAGACCGTCAACGCGATCGGCCCCCTCTCCGCGCCGGTCCACTGCGCCGACATCGACGCGTCCGGCGTCAATGTCGGCGTTGTACATGTTGACGTCAACATTGACGCCATCAACATGTACGGCGCGCGGCCCCTGCACCGCATCTGGCAGGCGATGGTCGGCTCCGAACACCTCAGCCACCTCCTGTCCACCGACCAGACCGGCGGCCGCCCGATCGGCCCCGAACTGCTGGCCGCGCTGCGCCGCGTCCACGACGAACTCGGCGTCCGCTCCGTGCGCGCCCACGGCATCCTCGACGACGACCTGTCGGTCTACCGCGAATCCCCCACCGGCGAACCGGTCCACGACTTCGCCGGCATCGACCGCGTCTACGACCTCGTCCTGTCGGCCGGCCTCCTCCCCGTCGTCGAACTCGGCTACATGCCGGCCGCCCTCGCCTCCGACCCGTCCCGCACCGTCTTCACCTACCGCGGCGGCATCTCCCCGCCGAAGTCCTGGCCCCGCTGGTCGGCCCTGATCCGCGACCTCACCGCCCACCTGCTCGACCGCTACGGCGACCAGGTCCGCACCCACTGGCTGTTCGAGGTCTGGAACGAACCCAACCTCTCCGTCTTCTGGTCCGGCACCCCCGGCGACTACTGGCGCCTCTACACCGAGACCGCGAACGCCATCAAATCCGTCGACCCGCGCCTGCGCGTCGGTGGCCCCGCGACCGCCGCCGCCGGCTGGATCGACGACCAGACCGGTGTGGACGCCCCCGCCGACTTCCTCTCCACCCACGTCTACGGCACGCTGCCGCTGGACCTGCGCCCCCTGGCCGCCGGCCGGCCCACCCTGTGGACCGAATGGGGAGTGACCGCCACCCACGGCAGCCAGGTCAACGACACCCCCTTCGCCGCCGCGTTCCTCCTCAAGGGCATGCGCTCGGCGGCCGGCCGCCTCGACGCCCTCGCCCCCTGGGTCGCCTCCGACCACTTCGAGGAACTGGGCCGCCCCGACCGGCTGCTGCACGGCGGCTTCGGCCTGCTCACCGTCGGCAACCTGGCCAAACCCAAGTTCTGGGCCCTCGCCCTGGCCGAACGCCTCGGCCCGGAGGAACTCCCGCTCACCCTCTCCGGCGACGGCGCCGGCTCCCTCGTCGACGGATGGGCGTCCCGCTACCCCGGCGGCGGCTACGGCCTGCTGCTGTTCAACAGCACCCTCGACCACGGCCAGGTGACCGGCTCGGCCGGCCTGTCCCGCACCGTCACCGTCCACCCCGGCCTCGCCACCCGCCACGAACTGCACCTGTGGCGCGTCGACGCCACCCACGGCAACCTGGCCGCGACCTGGGCCGCCGACGCCGGCTGGCCCACCCCCGCCCAGTGGACCGCCCTGCAGGCCGCCGACCGCCTCGAACCCGGGCATCGCCTTCCTCGAGCTGCGCCCCGAGGTCACCTGACCCCCGACCCGCCAACCCGAGCATCGCCTTCCTTAAACCGCGGCCCGAGGCCACCCGGCCTCTCAGGCCACGAGCAGACGAAGGCCGAGCTCGGCCGCATCCAGAGCAACCAGTTCGCGATTGCGCTCGGCCCACCGCCCCGACGAAAGGTCGTCGCGGAGCCTGCCCACCGCCCGCTGCTCGGCCTCCGGCCCGACCCTGGTCCACACCGACACCGCACGGCGCACATGATCGTCCAGGTACGCCTCCGGCCGCCGCCAGTAGGCCTCGAAAAAGCCGTCAGCGCAGTCCCACGGGATCAGCACCGGCTCCAGCCGAGCCCCGACCGCGTCAGCCAGCCGGTCCACCGCGGGCCGGCCCGCGACGAGGCCACCGACCTCCGGCAGGTAGTCGCGGGTCAGCCAGAAACGCTGACGCCACCCGGTGTCACTGGCGTCATGGGTGAACACCACCACCCGGCGGGCAACCCGCCGCATCTCGCGCAGCCCGGCCACCGGATCCTGCCAGTGGTGAACGGTGCTGAAGGCCATCGCGGCGTCAAAGGACTGATCCTCGAACGGAAGACTCTCCGCCCCGGCGGCCACACACGGCGCCGCACCCGGCGGACGCTGGGCCCGCATGACCGCCGACGGCTCCACCGCCGTCACCTCACGGTTGGGCTGCTCGTACGAACCCGTGCCCGCCCCGACGTTCAGCACCGTCCGGGCGTCCCCGAGCGCCTCCCACACCCTCGCCGCGATCCGCGGCTCGGTACGCCGCGTCGCCGGGTACGCGGACCCGATCGCCTCGTACAGCTGCGCCCCGAACACCGTCAACTGTTCCTCCGGCGTCGTCCCGATCCCCATCGCCCGCGCCTCCAGTTCCCGGTCGATGGCCGCCACCGTCGCGGCCGCCCGGTCGCGCTGTTCCAGCAGCAGACCGCGCAGCCGGTGCAGATGCGCGACCGCGTCGGTGCCCGGGTCGTCCACCAGAGCCGCGATCTCCCGCAACCCGAAGCCCAGCCGCCGGTAGGCGAGCACCTCCCGCAGCCGCACCACGTCAGCCGCCGAATAGCCCCGGTGCCCGGCCGCCGTCCGCGCGGACGGCCGCACGAGGCCGATCCCGTCATAGTGGTGCAGCGTCCGGACACTCACGCCGGCCAGCTCGGCCACCCGTCCCACCGTCAGGTGCTCTTCCACGCCACCGACTATGTGGCATCACGCCACGTCAGGAGCAAGCGGATCAGCGGATCAGCGGCTCGCCCGGACGGTCGAGGTGGCGTTCCGGCTCCGCCGGGACCCGGCTCACCGGCACCGCCGGCGTCCACCCGCGGCGCCGCCCCTGCCGCACCACGACCGCCGCGGCGCCGATCACGAAGACCACACCCAGACCGCCGACCGCCATCCACAGCGACGCCCGCCGGGCATCGGCCCGCCGCGCCGCCCGCGCCGCCGCGGCCGGATCCTGCACCGGCATCATCTCGGCAACCGGGGCGGCCGGCGACGCCGGACCCAACGTCTCGGTCAACGCCCGGTACGGGTTGAGCAGCCCGAACCCGTACTCCGGGTTGCGCGCCGCGTCGTCGCCCGGGCCCGCCGAGACCGGCCCCCCGGGCGCCGGATCGGTGGTCGCCTCGATGCGGCGCGCCACCTCGGCCGGAGTCGCGTCCGGGAAACGCTGCCGGATCAGCGCCGCGGTCGCCGCCACGAACGGCGCCGCGAAGCTCGTGCCGCTGCCCAGATCCAGGCCACCACCCGGCGCCGCCGCGGTCACCCCCTCGCCCGCCGCGACCACGTCCACATAGTCGCCGTGCTGCGAGAAGTCGGACCGCACACCCGACGAATTGACCGACCCCACACCGATCACCCCCGGATAGGCGGCTGGGAACGGCGTCGGATTGGGGTCGCCCGGCCTACCGTGGTTGCCCGCCGCCGCCACCACGACCACACCCTTGTCGACGGCCCGCGCCACCGCCGCCCGCACCGGCGTGTCACCCTCGGTCGTCACCAGCGACAGGTTGATCACGTCGGCGCGGCCCTCGCCGACCGCCCAGTCGATCGCGTCGGCGAAGTCGGCGAACGACGCGTGGTCGCCGGACGTGCCACCGCCCTGGTCGTCCTCCTCCTCGGTCACCCGCACCGGCACGATCGTCGCCCCCGGCGCCAGCCCCTGGAAACCCGAGTCACCGACCGGCCGGCCCGCGATCAGGCTCGCCACCTCGGTGCCGTGCCCGTTGCAGTCCTGCCGGCCGTCCGGGTCGTGATGCAGGAAATCGGCCCCGGCCGCGACCCGGCCCCGCAACGCCGGAGTGTCCGCGTCGACCCCCGAATCGATCACTGCGACCCGGACCCCTGCCCCGGTCGCCAGCGTGGCGAGCTGCGACGGCGCGTACAGCTGATTCGCGAACGGCGTGCCGGCCAGCTGCTGCCCGGCCGGAGGCGGCTGATCGCACACGTGCTCGGCGTACGCGGCCGGCGGCGACGGGAGCAGGAGCAGCGCGAACACCACCGCAACGGCGGCCGCCGCCCGTCGCCCCACCATCGCGCACCCCCGAAGTTCGTCGATCCGCCTGGATCGTAGCGAGCACGGGCGACCCGCGCGTGACCTCACCCCGCCGCGGCCGCCCACCGCACGACGACCTCGAACAAAGGGGCCCGCCCGGCCAGCATCGCCGCCAGCCCCCGCGAGTCGTAACCCGGCTTACGCGGCGGCGTCGACGCGGCCATCACCATCCGCGGCGCCAGCCAGAAATACTTCGCCGCCCCGCACGTCCGGATCGCCGCCCGCACCGTCGCCGGCGGCACCGCACCGTCGAGACCACGCACATAGGACGACGTGACCGCCGACAGCACCGCGTCGACGTCGAGCGACGACAACCCGTCCCAGAACGTGTCGAGAGCCAGGTTGGCCGCGTCCTCCCCGACCGCACCGGGACCACAGAACGCCCAGTCCAGCAGCACCGGCCCCGGCGAAGCCACGATCAGGTTCATCGGCCACACATCGTGGTGACACAGCGTACGGGGAAAGCGGTCGGCCGCGGCAAGCAGCGCAACCCTCTCCTCCCACAGGCGGCGGAGGCCGGCGCGCAGCGCGGGCCGCCACGCCGCCGCGATCACCGGATGATCCCAGTCGAGATCCTCGTCGACCGGCTGGGCCAGCGTGTAGTCACGCAGCCAGTCCCGCGCCAGCCAAACATAGGAAGGCGCCCGGCCCAGCCATCCGGCCTGCGCGGCCCCCAACCGGAACGCCACGTCACCGAGCGAATCCGCGTCGCACGCCATGCCCGGCGTGCCGGCCACGTCCTCCAGCCACACCGCCACCGAACCGTCGGCCAGCTCGTCGGCCCCCAGAAACCCCGGGGCGGTCACCCCGGGAAAACACGACGCGGCCAGACCGGACGCGTACGCCTCGGGCTCGCGCCGCCAGTAGTTGAAGTGCCCGGGGTCGTCGCTCGCCGCGAGATGAGCCGCCGCACCGTCCCGGCGGCGGACCACATGCTTGAGGATCGCCGTGCCGCCGTCGCGGCGCACCCGCCACACCCCGCCGGTCACTTCGTTGGCGCTGCTGTGCGCCAGTTCCTCGGCGGTCCAACCCGGCTGGAGAAGATCGTCAGGCAGCGGCACCCGGCGAGCCTACCGGCCGGCCCCGCCCCGCGAGGTCCCGCCCGCAGCACGAATCGTGGCTGGCGAGCTCCTCGCGATGACGAGGCGCAGACCCGAACCGTCTATGCCCGGCGGACAAACTCAGACCTGAATTCAAAGGCTGGATAGTCGTTGATTCCTTTCTGGTTTTGACCTGGTGTTGTGGGCGACCGAGCGGCTAACGCACACCCCGTAGGGCATCCTAGGATACTGGGATGGGAGCCTAAAAGCCTCTCGGTGTGGTGGCGACGGCACACGATCAAGGCCGCCTAGGCTGACCAGGCGATGAGCGAGAACGACGACAACGTGGAAACCCGACCCTGCGCGCACTGTGGACGACCGGTCCCGCAGCGGGCGTCGGCCGGGCGACCCTTCCGCTACTGCCGCGACAACGACGGCGAATGCCAGCGCGCCTCCCGCAACGTGCGGATGCGCCACCGCTCCTCCCCCGGCCTCGCCGGCCAGGTCGCCCGCACCTGGGAGGTCGTCGACCGCCTCGACCAACTGGTCGGCGGCCTGTCCGAGGCGCTCCACTCCGAACTCTCCCCGGCCGGCGTCGAGCGCCAGGTCGCCGAGATCCACGCCGAGACCTCGGAGAAGATCGCCGCCGCCCACACCGAACGCGACGACGCCCGCCACGACGCCGAACAATCCGCGCTCAAGGCCGCGGCCGCCCAGCAGCTCGCCGCGGCGGCGACCGCCGAACGCGACGAGGCCCGTCGCCGGGCCCAACAGTCCGAGCACACCGCCGCGACAGCCGCGCAGGAAGCCGAGGAGGCGATAGCGGCCCGCGACGAGGCCCGCCGCGAGGCGACCGCGGCCGCCGCCCTGCGCGAACGCGCCGAGACCGAACGCGACACCGCCCGAGACGAGCTCGCGGCCGCCAAGTCGGAGATCCACGACGTACGCCGGGAGCGGGAAACCACCGAGCGCGAACTCGCGACGGCCCTGCGCGACGCCCAGGCCGCCGCCGAACGCGCCGATCAGGCCGGCCGGGACCGCGACGCCGCCCGCGCCGAGGCCTCGCAGGCGGCCAAGGACCTGGTCCAGGCCGCCAATCAGGTCAAGGCCGCCGAGGCGGC
>NZ_JBFBAD010000158.1:0-21573 GCF_040682075.1 Actinoplanes sp. NPDC051411
GCCGCCCGGGCGGCGCTGGCCCGGGACCGGACCCTGACCGGAGACGCCTACCGCGCGGCCATCAACGCCGCCAACCGCGCGATCTATCGCGGTTGAGCGCCGGCCGCGGCCCGGCGCGCCTTGACGGCCACGCGCAGCGCCCGCCACAGCCGGAGCCGCAGCCGCCGGCTGTCCGCGGCGGCCAGCACCTCGGCCAGCCCGTGCCGCTCCTCGGGCGGCACCATCGCCACCACCACGATGACCGGTAACACGGCGGCGATCAATTCGGTCATGAGGAATAATGCGATCACTCCGCATGCCAGGAGGACGTATCCGCCGCTCATGTCAGTTACCGCCGATCGCGATCGCCAGCAGGAGCACGAGCGCGCCGCCGATCGTCAGCGCGACCATCGCGGCCGCCGCGACGGCCCGCACGAGCGGGCCGACGGGCACGGCCATCCGCCGCAGGTAATGCAGAGCGGTCAGCAGGCAGAGACCGGCGACCGCGAGATAGAACAGCTCATAGCCACTTACGGCGGCGCCGGTCGAGAGGATGACGGAGTGCGAACCGTTCATGACGGCCTCCTGAGTGGTGTCAGTCGACTGGGCTGACCAGATCGCGGTCGAGGCGGCGAGCCGGATCGTCGGACCCCCGGGGATGCGGCCGGTCGCCGACCCCTTAACCTCCGGGTGCAACTCTGTGTATGCCACCACCAGTGGTTATGCGCGTGACGCGAATAACGGACATTGAATCCTATTTTGCCATGTGGCAGGTTGCTAAGTGACTGATCGTCACGATGTCCGGGACGGGCCGTGATCACCATCTCGGCGGGTAATGAATAATATTCTGCGCGGCTCAGCCGCCGCGCACGATCAGAAATGGTGTCCTTACCCGTATGGAAAAGCTGAATACCGCTCTCGAACTCGTCGCGACCAGTTGCTCGACGCAGGCCTGTCCAACGATCTTCAAAGCGCCGAGCGGCAACTACGTCATCCAGGGCTACGCGGTGGACGCCACCAAGGTGGGCATCACCCTGTCGCCCGGCGAGCTGCTGGTGGAGATTCCGGCGGGACTCCTCGAGGCTGTTCGTTCGGAGTAGGGCGAGGCGTTCCCTGAGATCGGGGGAGGAAAGCGGAGGCGAGTCATGACGCGGGCGGATCCGGGCGACGAGGCTGTAACGCCGGTCGGTGTCGTGCTGGGACGCATGCGCCGCGCCGCGCGCCTGACCGGCCAGCAACTCGGCCACATGGTCGGCATGAGTCAGGCCAAGATCTCACGCATCGAGACCGGGCAGACGTCGGCCTCGCCGGCGGACGTCGCCCGGCTCGCTCACGCTCTGGGCGCGTCGGCCGAGATCGTCGAGGAACTCGCCACCGAGGCCGAGCGGAAGCACTTCCCGATGACGGACTGGCGGCCGGCGCCCGGCGCCGCCGGCCACAGCCAGGAGGACATCGGTGCCCTGGAGAGCTCGGCATCCGAGATACGCATCTTCCAGCCGGCTCTGGTCGTCGGATTGGCGCAGACCGCCGGTTACGCGCGGGCGGTCCTGGCCGCCATGCGCGAGCTGACTCCGCCGCCCGAGTTCGTCGATCCGCACCCGTCGCTCGCCATGGCGGTAACGGCGCGGGTGCGCCGGCAGGAGATCGTGGCGCGTTCGGATCACCGGTTCCGCTTCATCATGGGCGAAGCGGCTCTGAGCTCCCGCTTGGCCAGCGCGCCCGAGATGCTCGTTCAGATCGACGCGATCGGAAAGCTGGCCGGAGCGGCCAACGTCGACGTCCGCTTCATCCCGTACGACACGGTGCTGCCATTTCCGTTGATCCACGGCTTCGAGCTCCTGGACGACGCCTGCGTGATCGTCGACGTCTTCAACACCGGGCTCATCGGCCGCGGCGCACCCGACCTGGCGACGTACCGCCGGATCTTCGATCGCCTCGAAGCGGTCGCCGTCTCCGACATCGAACCTCTCCTGAAGAAGTACCGGGACGTCTACTTGCGAGAGCTGACCCGGAACGCCGGGGCTCCGAGCTAGGCTGCGAGCAGCCTGCCGGGCGGTGATGTTTACGGATTCGGCCGTCGGGCATGGTGCACCGCGTATCGCTGCCCGACCCGGAGGGACCCCGTGCGCATCGCGATGATCTCGGAGCACGCCAGCCCCCTGGGTGACGGCGGCCAGCAGTCCCATGTCGCCGATCTGTCGGCGGCCCTGGCCGAGATCGGCCATCAGGTTGACGTCTATACCCGGCGCGACGACCCGACGACGCCTGAGGTCGTCACCACCCGGGGCGGGATCCGGGTGGTGCACGTGCCGGCCGGGCCCGCCCATGAGGTGCCGCCCGACCTGCTTCTTCCCTACATGGGGGAGTTTGCCCGCTGGCTCGAGAAGCACTGGCGGGACGCCCAGTGGGCCCCCGACATCGCCCACGCCCATTTCTGGACGAGTGGTCTCGCCGCGGTCACCGCCGCCCGCCAGGTCGGCATCCCGGTGGTGCAGTCGTTCCACGAGTTGGGTGCTCTGGGGGCCGTCGAGGGCCGGCCGTCCCGGTCGAACTATGAGCGGGCGCTCGGCCGCGCGGTCGACCGGGTGGTCGCGCAGAGCCAGGAAGAGGTACGCGACCTGGTCCGCATCGGTGTGCCGCGGGCCAGCCTCACGGTTGTTCCGCCCGGGGTCGACAGCGAACGGTTCTCGCCTGAGGGCCCGGCCGTCGAGCGTGACCCGGAGCGCCCGCGCATTCTCAGTGTCGGCAAGCTGGTCGAGCGTAAGGGCTTCGGCGACGTCATCCAGGCGATGCGTTATGTGCCGGGGGCCGAGGTGGTGGTGGTCGGTGGTCCGCCGGCCGACCAACTGCGGGCCGACCCGGGTGCCTCCTCGCTGCGGGCGCTGGCCGAGCGGTTCCAGGTCGGTGACCGGTTGCGGCTTGTCGGCTCGGTGCCGTTCCGTGACCTGCCCCGCTGGTATCGCTCGGCCGATCTGTTCCTGGCCTCCGAGGGCCAGGAGGAGGACGTCCTCGAGGCGATGGCCTGCGGCGTACCGGTGGTGGGGCCTGCCGTGGGCGGGCTGACCGAGACCGTGGTCGACGGCCTGACCGGTGATCTGGTGCCGGCCCGGGATCCGCGGGCCCTCGGCGGGGCGCTCCGGCGCCTGGTCACCGACCGGGTGCGCCGTTTCGCGTACGGGACGGCCGCGCTCGACCGGGCACGTCAGGCGTACTCGTGGAAGCGCGTCGCGGCCCAGGTCGGCTCGATCTATTCGGCCGTCGCCGGGCTGCGCAAGGGCAGCAACTCCGAGGCCGTGGCGTAGGACCCCATCCACCAACTGGTGGATCCGAAGGTTCGCTCGCCGGTCGATTCGGCACGCCCGGGTCCACTGTGATGCTCGGTGCATGACAGTCATCGAGGTCAAGAACCTGCGGAAACGCTACGGATCGACCGTTGCGGTGCGGGACGTCTCGTTCACGGTGGAGCGTGGCGAGATCTTCGGCATCCTCGGCCCCAACGGTGCCGGCAAGACCACCACGGTGGAGTGCATCGCCGGCCTGCGCACCCCGGACGCCGGCTCGGTCACCGTGCTCGGCCGGTCGCCGCACGACCACGAGCTGCGCCGCCTGGTCGGTGTGCAGCTGCAGGAGAGCCAGCTGCCGGAGAAGATGAGCGTCCGGGAGGCGCTGGAGCTCTACAGCGCGTTCTATCCCGATCCGGTCGACTGGCGGGCGCTGGCCCGGGAGCTCGGCCTGGGCGAGAAGCTCGGCACCCGGTACGCGAAGTTGTCCGGCGGCCAGAAGCAGCGGCTGTCGATCGCGCTGGCCCTGATCGGCGACCCGGAGGTCGCCGTCCTGGACGAGCTGACCACCGGCCTCGACCCGCAGGCCCGGCGCGACACCTGGGGTCTGATCGAGCAGATCCGCGACCGGGGTGTGACCATTCTGCTGGTCACCCACTTCATGGAGGAGGCTGAGCGTCTCTGCGACCGGCTGGCGGTGATCGACGCCGGTGCGGTGGCGGCGCTGGACACCCCGACCGGCCTGATCGCCGGCCTGGAGACCGAGCAGCGCCTCCGGTTCCGGCCGTCGAAGCCGCTGGACGACGGCCTGCTCACGTCGTTGCCCGAGGTGCTGCGGGTCAAGCACCACGGCGGCCAGCTCGAGGTGGTCGGCACCGGCAACCTGCTGCACGCGGTCACCTCGGTGCTCGCCACCAACCAGATCATCGCCGCCGAGCTGCGGGTGGAGCAGGCCACCCTCGACGACGCTTTCGTCCGGCTGACCGGGCACTCGGAGGAGACCCGTCCAACCACCCCGACCGCCGCCGCTGACCCGAATGAAGGACTTTCCTGATGGACGTCTTCCTGAAGCTCACCCGCAACGAGCTGCGGCTCTTCTTCCGTGAGCCGATCGTCGTCTTCTTCTCGATGCTGTTCCCGACCGCCCTGGTGATCATCCTGGGGAGCATTCCGGCCTTCCGGGAGCACAAGCCCGAGATCGGCGGTGGCACGTACGTCGGCATCTACGTGGGTGTCGCGCTGGCGCTCAGCCTGGCCATGCTCGGTCTGCAGTTCGTGCCGGCGGTGCTCTCCCTCTATCGGGAGCGGGGCATCCTGCGCCGGCTGGCCACCACCCCGGTACGCCCGAGCGCCCTGCTCGGAGCCCAGCTGGTCGCCGCCGTGCTGATCGCGATCGTCTCGGGTCTCCTGGTGACGCTGGTCGGCCGGTTCGCCTTCGGCGTCGAACTGCCCGGGCAGGTCGTGGGCTATCTCCTCGCGTACCTCCTGAGCGCGGCCGGCGTCTTCGCCGTCGGCCTCCTCGTGGCCGCCGTGGTGCCGACCGGCAAGGCCGGCAACGCGGTCGGAACCGTGCTCTTCTTCCCGCTGATGTTCTTCGCCGGACTGTGGACGCCGCGCGAGGTGATGCCGAAGGTGATTCAGCGGATCGGCGACTTCACTCCACTGGGGGCGGGCGAGCGGGCGCTGCACGAGGCCGCGATCGGGCACTGGCCGAGCCTGCTCCCGGTGGTCGTGCTGATCGCCTACCTCGTGCTCTTCGGGGCGGCCGCCGCCAAGCTGTTCCGGTGGCAGTGACCGGCGCCGACAATGGTTGACGTGCCTCTGATCGATGACGCGTCGGCGGTGGTGGCTGATCTCGAGCGCCGCCGCCAGCGCGGTGACCGCATGACCCGGATCGTGCCCTTCGTGACCCTGGTCGCCTCGATACCCCTGGTCACCGTCTCCGACATCCTCCACCTCCTGCCCCAGTTGCCGCTGCTGGCCGGCTACGGCATGGCGCTGGCGGCCGGGGCGTGGATCGCCTGGTTCGTGACGCTGCATCCGCAGTGGGAGGCGCGCCGCTTCGTCATGGCCGTCTTCTTCGTCGGCCTCCTGGCGATCATCTACCTGCTGGTCTGGGCCAGCCCCCTCTACGGCTTCTTCGGCTGGAGCGCGTACTTCTTCGCCGGCTACGCCCTGCAGGGCCGGTGGCGGCTGGTCGGCGCGGCCGGTGTCGCCATCGCCATCGCGATCACGCAGATCGGCGGATATCCGGCGCTCAGCGATGCGAACACGCTGAAGGCGTTCTTCGTGCTCCTCGCGGTCAATATGATCATCTCGGTCGGCATGACCCATCTGGCGGTTACCAATCAGGAACAGGCCGTGGAACGCGCCGGCATGCTCAGCGAGCTGGCGGCCGCCAACCGGAAGCTGGCCGCGGCCGTGACCGAGAACGCCGGCCTGCACGCCCAGCTGCTCAACCAGGCCCGGGAGGCCGGGGTGCTCGACGAGCGGCAGCGGATGGCCGGCGAGATCCACGACGTGCTGGCCCAGGGGCTGACCGGCATCGTCACCCAGCTGGAGGCGGCCGACGCGGCCGCCGGGCGACCGGACGACTGGCGGCGGCATCTCGGCGCGGCCAGGCGGCTGGCCCGCGACAGCCTCGCCGAGGCCCGCCGGTCCGTGCAGGCGCTGCGCCCGCAGAACCTCGACGAGGCCGCGTTGCCCGAGGCGATCGGCGAGGTGGTCGAGGGCTGGTCGGCGCTCAACGGGGTCAACGCCGAGCTGATCACGACCGGCACCCCGAAGCCGCTGCTGCCCGAGATCGAGACGACCCTGTTGCGGACCGCGCAGGAGGCGCTGGCCAACGTGGCCCGGCACGCGGCGGCCCGGCGGGTGGCGCTCACACTCTCCTACATGGAGGACATGGTGACCTTGGACGTCCGCGACGACGGTGCCGGCTTCGACCCGTCCGCGCCCCGCGATCCCGGTCCCGACGGCGGGTTCGGGCTGAGCGCCATGCGGGAGCGGGTCGTGCGGATCGCCGGCACGCTCGAGGTCGAGTCGGAGCCCGGCGGCGGCACCGCGATCTCGGCCTGCGTTCCCGCCCTGGGTGTGGCCGCGTGACCGGGAAAGGGATCGGTGTGCTGATCGTCGACGATCACCCGGTCGTCCGGGACGGGCTGAAGGGCATGTTCGCCGGAGACGACCGGTTCACGGTGCTCGGCGAGGCCGGAAACGGGCACGAGGCGCTCGCGGTGGCCGGCTCGGTCGACCCCGACGTGGTGCTGATGGACCTGCGCATGCCGGAGATGGACGGGGTCAGCACGATCCGGGCGCTCAAGGAGCGGGGCTCGCGGGCCCGGGTGCTGGTGCTGACGACGTACGACACCGACAGCGACGTGCTCCCGGCGATCAAGGCGGGCGCGACCGGTTACCTGCTCAAGGACACGCCGCGCGAGGAGCTGTTCCGGGCGGTCACGGCGGCTGCCCGGGGCGAGTCGGTGCTGTCGCCCGCGGTGGCCGGGCGGTTGATGGGCTCGCTGCGGTCGCCGGCCAAGGAGCCGTTGAGCCAGCGCGAGCTCGAGGTGTTGTCGCTGATCGCGCGCGGCTGCTCGAACCGGGAGACCGCCGGGCGACTGTTCATCAGCGAGGCCACCGTCAAGACGCATCTGCTGCACGCGTACGCCAAGCTGGGCGTCCGCGACCGCGCGGCGGCCGTCGCCGCCGCGTTCGAGCGAGGCCTCCTCGGCACCGAATAGCGATGAGCAGCGGCGGTCAGGGCTCGCCGCGGTAGGTGCCGAAGCTCCACAGGTTGCCCTCCGGGTCGCGGCAGGCGAACTCGTGGGAGCCGTAGTCGGTGTCGTTGAGCTCCCGCACGACCGTCGCGCCGGCCTTGACGACCCGCTGGTAGATCTCGTCGACGTGGTCGGTCGCCACGTAGGCGCCGGACGAGCCGGGCTGCAGGTTCCACGGGTTCTCCGGCTCGTCGCGCATCGAGCCGAGCATGACGCCGCCGCCCTCCGGCCAGTCGAGCTGGCAGTGCTGCACGATGTCGCCCTCGCCGTAGAGGGCCTTCTGCTCGAAGCCGAGCACGTCGACCAGGAAGTCGATCAGCCGGCGGGCGTCGCGGGCCCGCAACGACGGCCACACCGTCTTGTCTCTAGAGGTCATGCCGTCCATCGTTCGCGCCGGCGGCGCTCAGGGCTTGGATAAAACCGAACTCGTCGGCGATCCACCGGCTGGGCGTGCATCCGGCGAACGCGTGGAACTCGCGTACGAAATGAGATTGATCGGCAAAGCCGTGCGCCGCCGCGATGTCGGCCAGCCGGGCCGAGGGCCGCAGGGCCCGGCGGGCCCGGTCGAAACGCGCCACCCGGGCGGCCTCCTTGGGCCGCAGGCCGATCTCGGCCCGGAACCGGTCGGTCAGATGGCGGCCGCTCCAGCCGACTTCGTCGGCCAGCTTCGCGACGCTCACGCTGGGCGTTCGCACGCGCTCGAGGGCGTACGCGATCTGCGGCGCGACCTCGTCGTCCCGGACGACCCGGGTCAGCACCGTGTCGAGTACGGCGAACCGCCGCGGCCAGTCGGGCGCGGTGAGCAGGCCGTGGCGCACCTCGTCGACCACGTGCGGGCCGAACAGCTCGGCGGCGTCGACGTCCTGGTCTCTCAACTCCGACGCGGGCAGGCCGAACAGCGCCCGGCAGCCGAGCGGCGACACCGTCACCTGCACACCGGACTGCCGCCCGTCGTGGGTGATCAGCGCCGGGGTCAGGTGCAGGCCGCCGGCGAGCGAGTCGTACCGGCCGGCGGCCTGCCTCGGATCGGGATGCCGGGCGATGACCAGCGGATCGTCCATCGTGAAGATCAACGTCAGGTAGGGCGAGGGCAGGCCGCGGTGGACGGCCGGCGCGACACCTTCCTGCCGGTAGCCCGAATAGAACGGCACGTAGGGCCGGAGTCGCTGCGCCGGCCGGCCCTGGACGTGCTCGTCGAGCATGGTCAGTCCGCGAGGGCCTTGGCGAGGTCGTCGCGGAACTCGCGCTCGCTCTCGGTGACCGTCTCGCCGCCGATGCCGAGCACGCCGCCGGTCGAGGCCGCCCCGACCACGGTGTCGGCGATCGCGACCAGCCAGTGCTTGTAGGTCTCGGCGTCGGCCGGCTCGGCCTTGGCGGCCAGCAGCGCGCCGGCCTCGGCGGCCCGGCCCAGCACGTCGTCGACGTACGCGATCGGGTCGCCCGGCTCGATCACCGGCGCCTCCTCACCCAGATCGGGGTCGCCCACCTCGGTGACGATCTCCTTGGCGATCGCCGCCACGAGCGGGCTGGCCGAGGCGCGGGCGTCGGAGATGACGTCGAGCCCGGCTTCGCTCTCGGCCCGGGTCTTCCGCGCACTGTCAGGGGTCGCGGCGCTGGCCGCCGTCAGTACCGACTGGGGCAGGCCGACCAGCAGCCCCCACTCGGCGTCGGTGAAGCCCAGCATCGCGTACAGCGGGTCGTCGGTCACGGAACCGTCCTTGTCCTAGGAATGAGCTTCTGCCGGCCTCTATACCCCGTCGTCGGCGGATCAGCCCGTGGTCAACAGCTCGTTCTCGACGACGACCGGCACCGACAACGTCTTGTAGCCGACCTCGTCGAAGAGGACGGTGACGCGGTCGCCCTCGTAACCCATCACCGTGCCCAGGCCCCACTCGCCGTGCCGGACCTTGCCGTGGACCGGGAACGGCTCGTTCGACGGCGAGGCCTCGGCGGCCACCCCGTTGACGTCGTTGTCGCAGTGGCCGCACGGCTTCTTGCGCTGCTCACCGAAGTACGCCAGGAGGATCCGGGACCGGCAGCCACGGGTCTCGGCGAAGCCGCGCATCATGTCCGTGCGGGAACGGGTCACCACCTGCTGGCGCTCGTGTTCGCGTACGGCCAGATCGGCCGCCGCGGCCGGAAGCGGCGCGAAAAGCGGCACCGTCGTCTTGTTGCCGTGGCCCGGAATCGCCGCGCCGACCTGTTCCAACAGCCCCAGGAAGGCGCCCAGCTTGCGGGGGCCGAGGCCGGTCTTCTCGGCCAGGGCCTTCTTTGTCTGCGGGCCGGTGCGCAGCGCCGCCGCCAGTTCCCGCAGCTCGACCGGGTCGGGGGCGCCGCCGTTGAAGAAGCGCTGGATCGCCTCGTCCTCGGCCCGCCACAGCAGCAGCGCGTTGGCCGGCTCGCCGTCCCGGCCGGCGCGGCCGATCTCCTGGAAGTAGCTGTCGGGGGAGTCGGGCAGGGCGACGTGGGCGACCCAGCGGATGTTCGGCTTGTCGATGCCCATGCCGAAGGCCGACGTCGCGACCATGATGTCGATCTTGTCGTCGCTGAAGTCCTCGTGGGCCTGCTCGCGGGCGCCGCCCGCCATGCCGCCGTGGTAGAACGCGGCGTGGTAGCCGGCCTGGACCAGGCGTTCCGCGAGTTCCTCGGACGCCCGGCGGGTCGCGACGTAGACGATGCCGGGCATCCGGCCCTGGTCGAGCAGCGCGGTCAGGCGGCGCCAGCGGTAGTCCTCGTCGGGGCAGTACGCCACCTCGAGGAAGAGGTTGGGCCGGTCGAGGCCGGAGACGTGGATCTCGGGGTTCTTCAGGTGCAGCCGCTCGATGATGTCCTCGCGGACCGGCGGCGAGGCGGTCGCGGTGAGGGCGAGCACGGGCGGGCGGCCCAGCCCCTTGATCATGTCGCCGAGGGCCAGGTAGTCCGGGCGGAAGTCATGGCCCCAGGCCGAGATGCAGTGCGCCTCGTCGATCGCGACCAGCCCCGGCCTGAGCGCCTTGATCTCGGCCAGCCGGTCCGGGTCGCTGAGCTGCTCGGGGGTGATGAACAGGAACTCCGCCTTGCCGGAACGGATCTCCTCGATCGCCTCGCGCTGCTGGTTGGGCGTCTCGGCCGAGGAGACGCGCACGGCCCTGATCAGCGGGTCGCCGCGCTCGTTGAGGGCGGCGATCTGGTCCTGCTGCAGCGCCAGCAGGGGCGAGATGACCACGGTCGGGCCGGGCAGCAGCACGGCCGGGATCTGGTAGATCGCCGACTTGCCGGCACCGGTCGGCAGGACGACCAGGGCGTCGCGCCGGCGCAGCACCGCGCGCATGGGTTTGAACTGGCCGGGGCGCAGGCGCGGCCAGCCGAACTGTTGCCGGGCGACCCGGCGCAGGCGGGGTCCGTAGACGGGAAGTTTCATCGAGCGGGCACGGTTCCCCGTGGCCCGCAGACGCAAACCGGGATCACTTCTTGCCGCCGAACATGCGGCGGATCGCCCATAGGAGGAGGAGCGCGGCCAGGGCCACGCCCAACAGGCGTACGGCGACGATTTGCGACCAGTCGACGCCCGTCGCGGTCTCGGCTAGTGGTCTCGGCACGCACGCATCGTATCGACGGCCCACCAGTCCGCGTAATAGAAAGGTTTGTTGACTAAATCGAAAGTGGATGTGACCATAGGTCCGCGAATGGGGCGCGCTCCCATGCGGAGATCAACAAATGCGGAGCGCGACCGTGGGACGAAACGAGGACGGGGGCCCATGCCCAACCACGGCGAATTGCCGGAACTGGCCGCGACGGTATTACAGCCAGGATTCGTCGGAACCACGGCGCCCGACTGGGTGCGCCGCTGGCTCGGCGAAGGACTCGGCGGCGTCGCTCTCTTCGCCCGCAACGTCGAGTCGCCCGCCCAGATCGCCCGGCTCACCGCGCAGCTGCGGGCCGAGCGGCCCGACATCATCGTCGCGATCGACGAGGAAGCCGGCGACGTCACCCGGTTCGAGTCGGTCTACGGCAGCTCCCGCCCCGGCAACCTGGCGCTCGGCGCGATCGACGACCCCGAGCTGACCGAAGCGGTGGCCCGCGACCTGGGCGCCGACCTGGCCGCGGCCGGCATCACGCTCGACTACGCGCCGGACACCGACGTCAACAGCAACCCGCACAACCCGGTCATCGGCGTACGCGCGTTCGGCGCCGAGCCCGGCCTGGTCGCCCGCCAGTCGGTGGCCTGGATCCGCGGACTGCAGGCGGCCGGCGTCGCGGCCTGCGCCAAGCACTTCCCGGGGCACGGCGACACGGCCGTCGACTCGCACCACTCGCTGCCGCTGATCGACCGCGACCGGGCCGCCCTCGAGGCGTGCGAGCTGCTCCCGTTCCGGGCCGCCATCGAGGCCGGCGTGCGCGCGGTGATGACCGGCCACCTGCTGGTGCCCGCGTTCGACCCCGAACTGCCGGCCACCCTGAGCCGGCGCATCCTGACCGACCTGCTGCGGGTCGAGCTGGGCTACACCGGGCTGATCGTCACCGACGCCATCGAGATGCGGGGCGTCAGCGGCCGGTACGGGACGGGCGGCGCCACCGTGCGGGCCCTCGCGGCCGGGGCCGACGCGATCTGCGTCGGCGGTGAGCACGCCGACGAGCAGACCGCGACCGAGCTGCGCGACGCGATCGTGGCCGCGGTGCTCTCCGGCGACCTGCCCGAGGAACGCCTGCGCGACGCGGCCGCCCGGGTGCGCGAGCTGAGCGCGTGGACCCACCAGCAGCAGACCGGCCGTCCGGCGAGGATCCCCGGAGCGGAGGGCAGCCCGGTCGGCTTCGACGCCGCCCGGCGGGCGGTCCGGGTCACGGTGACCGACCGGGACGTCGCCCTGCCGATCGCCGGCCCGGCCCACGTGGTCGAGTTCGCCCCGCCCCGCAACATCGCGATCGGCGCCGAGACGCCGTGGGGCGTGGGCGCCCCGCTCGACGACCTGCTGCCCGGCACCACCTCGGTGCGGCTCACCGCCGACGACCTGGCCGGCGTGAGCGACCCGGCGGCCCCGGTGCTGGCCGGCGCGACCGGCCGCCCGCTCGTGCTGGTCGCCCGCGACCTGCACCGCCACCCGTGGCTGGCCGACGCGATCGAGCGGGTGCTCGAGGTGCGGCCGGACGCGATCGTGGTCGAGATGGGCGTGCCGGTGCGGGTGCTCGGCGGCGTGCACATCGCGACCTACGGCGCGACCCGGGCCTGTGGCCAGGCCGCGGCCGAGCTCCTCGCCGGCACGAGCGTGCCGGCGCCGCAGCCGCTGGCCGCCTAATATTCCTCCACCATGTCGAGATATTCGGGGTGGGTCTCCACGTAACGCGCGAAGAACGGGCAGAGCGGGACCACGTTGAGGTCCCGCTCCCTGATCTGATCGAGGGTGCGGCGAGCCAGCTCGTTGGCCAGGCCCTGCCCGCGGAACCGCGGATCCACCTCGCTGTGGGTCACGATGATCGCGCCCGGGCGGGACTGATAGACAGCCTTCCCGGCCACCTCGCCGTCGACGAACACCTCGAACCGGTGATGCGCGGCGTTGTCCTGGACCTCGATATCACTCACCCGTCCAGCCTATGTGGCAGCAGTGGCGGGTTTGGCGATAGTTGCCACGGGTCACTAGAAGCCCATGTCCTCCGCCACCGCGCATGTGAAAGCTTCCGCATCCCGGGCCGCCGACAGCAAGCCGCTGGAATACCTCGCCCGCGGCGGCTTCATCTGCTACGGCGTCATCCATCTTCTCTTCGCCTGGCTGGCGCTCCAGGTCGCGTTCGGTCACTCCGGCAAGGAGGGCGACCAGAACGGAGCCCTGCAGACCCTGGCCGGCAACGGCTTCGGCAAGGTCCTGCTGGTGGTCATCGCGGTCGGCATGGTCGGCCTCGCGATCTGGCAGGCGTTCGAGGCGATCATCGGCGAGAGCGGGCCGCAGGACAAGACGGCGGTCGCCGAGCGGGTCATCTCCGGCATCCGGGCGATCGTCTACCTGTGGCTCGCCTGGACCGCGGTGAAGATCGTCACCGGGGCCAACTCCTCCTCCGCCACAAAGTCGCAGAACAAGAGCTCCACGCTGATGTCACACAGCGGGGGCCGGTGGCTGGTCGGGCTGATCGGTCTGGTCATTCTCGGCGTCGGCATCGGCCTGATCGTGTACGGCGTACTGAAGAAGTTCGAGAAGCACCTCAAGACCGAGGAGATGCGCCCGTCCGTCCGCAAGTCGACCCGGCGCCTCGGAATGGCCGGCTACGCCGCCAAGGGTGCCGCGTACGCGATCGCCGGCGTTCTGGTGGTGATCGCCGCCGTCAAATACGACCCGGACAAGGCCCGCGGACTGGACGCGGCGCTGAGGACGCTGGCCGGCCATTCGTACGGTCCCTGGCTGCTCGCGTTGATCGCGATCGGATTCGCGGCATTCGGGGTTTTTTGCTTCTCGCAGGCGAAGTACCGGAAGGTCTGACCTTCGCGCCGAAGGTTGAACGGGCCGGGGATCGGGGAGCCTGATCGCTGGCCCGAACCTCGTGCGGAAGAGAGAAAGATAGTGTCCAGCATCCTGACCACTGTCCTGATCGTGGTCGCGGCGGCGGTCGCGGCCGTCCTTCTGGTCGAGCTCTCGCACTGGCTGCTCGGCCGTCTCGGCCGGAAGTCGACGCTCGCCGCCGATCTTGCCCGCACCGCCCACCGGCCGTTCCAGGTGACCATGCTCCTGTTCGCGGTGCAGCAGGCGTTGCGGGCCCGGGCCGGTGAGTTCCCCGGCCGCGACGGCACCCTGCACGCCCTGGTCATCCTGTTCATCGCCGGCTTCGCGTGGCTGGTCGCCGTCCTGGTGCTCGTACTCGAGGACGTCGCCCTCGACCGCTGGCGCACCGACGTGCCCGACAACCTCAAACGGCGCCGCCTCAAGACCCAGGTGGTGATCCTGCGGCGGGTCACCGTGGCGGCGATCGTGGTGCTCGCGCTGGGCGTCGCGCTGATGACCTTCCCCGGCATCCGGGCGCTCGGCGCCAGCCTGCTCGCCTCGGCCGGCCTGGCCAGCGTCATCGCCGCCCTGGCCGCCCAGAGCGCGCTCGGCAACGTCTTCGCCGGGCTGCAACTCGCCTTCAGCGATGCGATCAAGGTCGACGACGTGGTCGTGGTCGAGGGGGAGTGGGGCCGCATCGAGGAGCTGACGCTGACCTATGTGGCGGTGCAGATCTGGGACGACCGGCGGCTGATCCTGCCCACGTCGTACTTCACCGGCAAGCCGTTCCAGAACTGGACGCGTACGGGATCGGCCGTGCTCGGCACCGCCGAGCTGGATGTCGACTGGTCGGTGCCGGTCGAGCCGATGCGGGCCGAGCTCCGCTCGGTCTGCGAGGGTTCCACCTTGTGGGACGGACGGGTCTGTGTGCTCCAGGTGACCGACGCCGTGGGCGGGTCGATCCGGCTGCGGGCGCTGGTGAGCGCGCCCGACGCGCCCTCGCTGTGGGATCTGCGCTGCCTGGTGCGCGAGCGGCTGGTGGCGTGGGTCTGGGAGCACCAGCGCGACGCCCTGCCCCGGGTGCGGGCCGACGTGGGCGCGCCCCACGAGACGAACGCGCCGCTGCGCCCGGCCGTCCACCACGACCACGACGCGTCGGGCGACGACCGGGTCTTCTCCGGCGGCGACGACGGCGAGGCGCGCGGAGCGGCGTTCTCGGGCCCGGAGGAGACCCCGGTTCCGGCCGTGAAGTGATCCCGCCTGTCGGATTTCCGCCCCACATCGTCAGTTAACCGGGTGAGGATTGATCCACGGGTACGCAGGGCATACAACCAGTACAGAGAGAGGGGGACACGATGGCCGATGTCGTGAACGGTCGACCGGTGACCGAGCAGTCGACCGCCGAACTCGTGCAGCGGGCGAGCGAGCAGATCTCCCGCCTGGTTCGTGACGAGATCGCCCTGGCCAAGGTCGAGCTGGCCGAGAAGGGCAAGCACGCCGGCATCGGGATCGGCCTGTTCGGCGGGGGCGGCGTGCTCGCGCTGTACGGTACGGGTGCCGCCGTGGCCACGCTGATCATCGTGTTCCACCTGTTCCTGCCGCTCTGGCTGGCCGCGCTGATCGTCACCGTCGCGTGCTTCGTGATCGCCGGCATCATGGCCCTGATCGGCCGGAGCCAGGTGAAGAAGGCGATCCCGCCAGAGCCCAAGGCCGCGATCGAGAGCGTCAAGGCCGATGTCGACGAGGTCAAGCAGGCGGTCAAGGAGCGAGGGCGAGAATGAGCGAGAAGAACGGCGCGGCGCCGGATAAGCCGGACGCCGAGGCCCTGCGGGCCGAGATCCGCCAGACCCGCGCCGACCTGGGCGAGACGGTGCAGGCCCTGGCGGCCAAGGCCGACGTCAAGGCCCGCGCCAAGGATCAGGTCGAGCACGCCAAGGAGCGGGTGCGCGCCCAGGCCGCGGAGGCGACCGGCCGGGTGCGCGACGCCGCCCTGCATGCGGGCGGCCGCATGCGGTCGGCCGCCGACACCGCCGGCTCGTCCACCGACGCCGACGTCGCGGTGGCCGGACGCCGGGTGCCGGTCGCTCTGCTGGTCGCCGGCGCGGCCGCGGTCGTCGGCATCATCCTGCTCGTGCGAGGGAGTCGCCGATGAGCGGCAAGCTTGGCAAGATCGCGTACAAGCCGGTCGGCATTCTGCTCGGCATCGGTGCCGGCGCGGTCGCGGGCTTCGTCTTCAAGGAGGTCTGGAAGCTGGCCTCGGGCGACGACGACGCACCGGACGCAACCGATGAGGAACGTGGATGGGGCGAGATTCTCGCGGCGGCCGCCCTACAAGGCGCGATCTTCGCGCTCGTGAAGGCGGCCGTCGATCGAGGCGGGGCCTCCGGAGTTCGTAAACTTACTGGCCAATGGCCTAGTTGAAAATCTAACTAACGGTTGCGGGCGTCCAGATCGCGAGAGCGAAGTGGGGGCCCTTTTCCGTATCTGCGGATGTTTATTCGATTGGGCTGAGGGGGAGCTTTGAGGGTCGTTTTTCAGGTACAGTGTGCCCAGTTTTTGCGTACGTGGTTCGCTGCTTCCGTCTGACCGCGGGATGCCTGCGGGTGTTTCGAGGCCGAACGGATGGGACGTCCTCTGAAAGGGCCGCCTCATGGCGCCGCTGCTCGAAAACGGTCATCGGCCCTGGGCATCAACAGGGGCCGGCATTTTCAGAGGGAGAGTTCAGCATGGCGCAAGGAACCGTGAAGTGGTTCAACGCAGACAAGGGCTTCGGCTTCATTACCGTCGACGGCGGGGGTGCTGACGTGTTCGTCCACTTCTCGGCCATCCAGACCAGCGGCTACCGCAGTCTGGAAGAGAACCAGCGGGTCGAGTTCGAGATCGCCCAGGGGCAAAAGGGCCCCCAGGCGGAGCAGGTTCGCCCGCTCTGAGACCAACGGCCGGTCGCGAGACCGGCTGCCGACCGCCTGGCGGAGGTCGGCCAGATCTGAAGCCGGTCCGGCGACCGGCAAAAGGGCCCCGTGTCCTCTTCGGAGGGGCGGGGCCCTTGCCCATTGCGAATGGTTCGGGCCCGCTTCGGCGGGCCCGAACCATCAAGACGCCGACTCGCTTACGGCGGCTGCCGCCTTGCGCTTTGCGCGCGTACGCAACCTGACCCCAACCACGATCAGGATGAGCCCGACCACGGCGACCCCCGGCCCGATCTCGGCCCACAGTTGCTGCCCACTCATCTGCGCGTCGGTGAGCACGTCGAGGCCCTGCATCGTCCACACGGCACCGAGCACAATCGCGAGCACGCCCAGCGCCATCGGCAGCCACCCGACCAGCTTCGGCTTCGGCGCGTCCGGATCCTCGTCGGCCGGCTTGCTGCTCGGCCAGGCCCCGGTCTCGTCAGTGGCCGGCCACTGCCCGGTAGCGGCCTCGCCGGCCGCCCACCCCCCGGTCCGCTGAGCGTCCGCCTGCTCCAGCGAGGCCGGCCGCCCCTCGCCACCGGCCCGCGCGGCATCCCCGGCGCCGTCCGCCCGCCACCCGCCGCTCCGCGACCCGTCGGCACCTGCCTGCCATCCCCCAGTCGCCGGCCCGCCAGCGCCCCCGGCCTGCCAGCCGCCGGTGCGTGGGTCGTCGGTGGTGCCGCTGCCGGGCGTTCCGGCGCCGGCCTGCCAGCCGCCCGTGCGCGAGTCGTCGGTGGTGCCGCTGCCGGGCGTTCCGGCGCCGGCCTGCCAGCCGCCCGTGCGCGAGTCGTCGGTGGTGCCGCTGCTGGGCGCTCCGGCGCCCGCCTGCCAGCCGCCGGTCCGCGTGCCGCCGGCCGCACCGGCCTGCCATCCGCCGGTGCCCCGTTCATCAACGCTGCCGGCCTGCCATCCGCCGGTGCGCGGATCGTCGGAGTGGCCGCCACTCTGAACGCCGCCGGCCTGCCATCCGCCAGTTCGCGAGTCTTCGGCGCCGCTGGCCGGCCACCCCCCGGCACCCGGTCCGTCGGCCGCCCCGGCGCCGGCCTGCCAGCCGCCGGGGCGCGGGTCGCCCGTGCCGCTCGCCTGCCATCCACCCGTCTGGGCGCTGTCGGCGGCACCGCCGCCGGTCCGCGGGTCGTCGACACCGCCGGCCGGCCAGCCGCCGGTCCGCGGGTCGTCAGCGCCGCCCGCCGGCCAGCCGCCGGGGCGCGGGTCGTTCGTGCCGCCGGTCTGCCATCCGCCAGTGCGGGGATCGGCCGGACCGCCCGGCTGCCATCCGCCCGTCTGCGCGCCACCGGCCGTTCCACCGCCCGCTTGCCATCCGCCCGTGCGAGGCTCGGCCGGACTGTCCGGCGCCGGCCATCCGCCGGCGCGGGGGTCGGCCGGCGCGGACCAGCCACCCGTGCGCGGGTCGCTCCCTCCCGGCGTCGGCGGCCGGCCCTTGTCGAGTGGCTCGCCCGAGGGGCTGCCCGCTGTGCCGGGCGCGGGCGGCCGCCCGGCGGCCGGTGTCCAGCCGCCGTCGTCGGTCGTCCAGCCGCCCTTGTCCAGGGGCCGGCCCGTGCGCGGGTCGGCCGCCGGGTCGTCGTCCGGCTGCCGGTTGCCCCTCGGGTCGTTCACCACCGGTCGTGCACCTGCGGGCGGATCAGCTCGTCATAGACCGTCTTGACCGCGTCGAGTGTCGAGGCGGGCAGCGGCGCCAACGAAGCCGCGGCGGCGTTCGCGGCCGCCTGCTGCGGGTTGCGGGCGCCCGGGATGACGACCGTGACGCCGGGCTGGTCGATGATCCAGCGGAGCGCGAACTGGGCCATCGTGGCGCCGGCGGGGACCAGCGGCTTCAGGCGGCGTACCGCCTCGAGCCCGGTCTCGAAGTCGACCCCGGAGAACGTCTCGCCAACGTCGAACGCCTCGCCGTGCCGGTTGAAGTTGCGGTGGTCGTTGTCCGCGAACTGCGTGTTGGAGTCGTAGCGCCCGGACAGCAGCCCGCTGGCCAGCGGCACCCGGGCGATGATCCCGACGCCGGCGGAAAGGGCCGCCGGCAGCACCTGCTCGAGCGGCTTGAGCCGGAACGCGTTCAGGATGATCTGCACGCTGGAAACGTTGGGCCGGGCGGTGGCCGCGAGCGCCTCGGAGACCTTCTCGACGCTCACCCCGTAGGCCGCGATCCGCTTCTCGGACACCATCAGGTCGAGGGCGTCGTAGACCGCGTCGGACGAGAACACCGGCGTGGGCGGGCAGTGCAGCTGGACCAGGTCGAGCGTGTCGACGCCGAGGTTGGCCCGGGACCGGTCGTTCCACGCCCGGAAGTTGTCCAGGCTGTAGTTGGCGACTTCCTGGGCCATCCGCCGTCCCATCTTGGTGGCGACGGTCAGCTGCGGTTTGTCCTTGACGAACGAGCCGACGATCTGCTCGCTGCGACCGTCGCCGTAGACGTCGGCCGTGTCGATGAACGTGACGCCCGCGTCGACGGCGGCCTGCAGGGTCGCGTGGGCGTCGGCCTCGCTGACCTCGCCCCAGTCGGCGCCGAGCTGCCAGGCGCCGAGTCCGACGACCCCGACGGTCCGTCCCATCCTGCGAAAACTGCGATTCTCCACGGAGGAAACCCTACCGCCCCGCTGATAGCGTGTAACAAAACGTACGTACGGTTTGGAGGTTGATCTGATGTGGGATCCCGCCGTCTACCGGCGCTACGGCGCCGAGCGTGCCCGCCCGTTCCTCGACCTGGTGGCCCAGGTGGGTGCAGAGCGCCCGCGGGCCGTCGTCGATCTCGGCTGCGGCCCCGGTGAGCTCACCCTCTCCCTCGCCGAACGCTGGCCCGAAGCCCGCCTGACCGGCGTCGACTCGTCACCCGAGATGATCGAAAAGGCGAGGGGGCTGGGCCGGGCGGCAAGCTTCCGGCTGCTTGACGTACGCGGGTGGCAGCCCGACAACGACATCGACGTGCTCGTCACCAACGCCACCCTGCAATGGGTGCCCGACCATCGCGACCTGCTCACCCGGTGGGTCCGCGAACTCCCGCCCGGCGCCTGGCTGGCGATGCAGGTGCCGGGCAACTTCGACGCCCCGTCCCACCGCGCCATCCGGGCCGTGGCCGCCCGCTACGACGTGGCCCACCTGACCCGGGAAGCGCCGGTCGACGACCCGGCCGGCTACGCGTCACTGATGCTGGCGGCCGGCGCGAGCGTGAACGCGTGGGAAACCACCTACCTTCACCTGCTGCCCGACTCCGGCGACGAGCATCCCGTGCTTCGCTGGGTCGAAGGCACCGCGTTGCGTCCCGTCAAGGCGGCCCTGGACGAGAATGCCTGGCGGGAGTTCCGCGCCGACCTGGCGCGGGAGATCACGGCCGCCTACCCGGCGGCCGGGGGATACGTGGCGTTCCCGTTCCGCCGGATCTTCATGGTGGCGAGGACCGCCACCGCAGAAGGGACATCATGACCGAGTTGACGTCGTTCATCGCCGGGCTGCCCAAAGTCGAGCTGCATGTCCACCACGTAGGCTCGGCGTCGCCGCGGATCGTGGCCG
This sequence comes from Actinoplanes sp. NPDC051411, assembly GCF_040682075.1. NCBI lineage: Bacteria > Bacillati > Actinomycetota > Actinomycetes > Micromonosporales > Micromonosporaceae > Actinoplanes > Actinoplanes sp. NPDC051411. Next base: position 19,956 of record NZ_JBFBAD010000158.1, read on the forward strand.
AACTGGCCGCCCGGCACGCGGGCAACACGGCGGTGCCGGCCGACCCGTCCGCACTGGCCGACTACTTCGCGTTCCGCGACTTCCGCCACTTCATCGACGTCTACCTCAGCGTGGTCGACCTCATCCGCGACGACGAGGACGTGCGGACGTTGACCTTCGAAGTGGCGCGCGAGCTGGCCCGCCAACAGGTGCGGTACGCCGAACTGACCATCACGCCCTACTCGAGCGTGAAACGGGGCATCCCCGCGCCAGCGTTCTGCGCGGCGATCGAAGACGCCCGCCGGGCCGCCCGCGACGAGTTCGGCATCGAACTGCGCTGGTGCTTCGACATCCCCGGCGAGGCGGGCCTGCCGGCAGCCGAGGAAACACTCCGGATCGCCCTCGACGAAAAACCTGACGGCCTGATCAGTTTCGGTCTGGGCGGCCCCGAGATCGGCGTACCGAGACCCCAGTTCCAGCCCGTCTTCGACCAGGCCCGCGCGGCCGGCCTGCACAGCGTGCCGCACGCCGGCGAGACCACCGGCCCGGCGACCATCTGGGAGTCACTCACCCTGCTCGGCGCCGAACGCATCGGACACGGCATCTCCGCCGCCCAAGACCCGGCCCTGATGGCGCACCTGGCCGAACACGGCATCCCGCTCGAAGTCTGCCCGACCTCCAACGTACGGACGCGCGCGGTGGCGTCAATCGACGAGCATCCGCTGGTAGCCCTGGTCGCGGCCGGTGTGCCGGTCAGCATCAACTCCGATGATCCGCCCATGTTCGGTACGACGCTGGAGGAGGAGTACGCCGTGGCGGCGCGCCTGCTCGATCTGGACGCCAAGGGCGTGGCTGAGCTGGCTCGGGCGGCTGTTCAGCACAGCTTCCTTGAGCCGACTGGTAAGGGTGTGCTGCTTGCCGAGATTTCTGACTACGTGGCGGCTAACGCGTAGTTCTGGTTGTCGGGTCGGTTGCGGGTGGACGGAATTCGAGGGGAGGGTGACCAAGGTCGAGGTAAAGCGTCTAGTTCGATCTTGGTCACCCTCCCCTCGAATTCCTTGCCTACTCACGGTCAGTAGGTTTGGCCTGATCGATGGTCTTTGCGGCGCAGGCGTCGCCTTGCGCTGGGCGGTCCCGTCGCGCTTTCGGTGACCCCTGCGGTCAGTGGGCACGCCAGGGGGGTCGGTCGGGCGGGGCCGCGCTGGGTGGGTGGTACTTCGGCCTCAAATCGCCCGCTTGCTCGGGTTGGGGGTTACTGGGGCTGGTCGGTGGTCAAGGTGGGTGGGTCGGTCACGCTGGCTCGGGGGTCAGCTTTAGGCGTTCACGACCCACGAATCTGTGATGCCCCCACGGCCACGCGCGAAGCTTAAGCGCTTGGTTACGTCGAGCCTGTAACCGCCGGCGCTCTTGCTGGGGTCAGCTTTAGGCGTCCACGACTGTGTCCCCGCGCGGGGGATGCCCCCACGGGCATCGCAGGCAGCAGCCCACGGTCACGCGCGAAGCTTTGAAGCGCTTGGTTGGCGTCGAGCCTGTACCACCGACGTTTTTTGAATGACCCAAAGCCCGGGTAAGCGGGCGATTTGAGGCCGAAGTACCACCCACCCAGCGCGGCCCTGCCCGACCGACCCTCCTGGCGTGC
>NZ_JBFBAD010000159.1:0-21478 GCF_040682075.1 Actinoplanes sp. NPDC051411
CGCGCGGCCTCTGGGCGCAACCGCCCGCGCGGCGGCGTCCCGGCCGCCCGCCGCGGCGGCCAGGAAATAGGCGCGGTCCTCGTCGAGGCCGCGGCCCATCGTCGACAGTCGCACGGGGCTCTCCCGCAGGGCGGTGAGCAGGCCCTCGACCCCGACGCGGACCAGGCGGTGCCTTGCGCTCAGCGGCGCGAGCGCGGCCTCGACCGCCGAGGCGAGCGGGGGGTCGAGGCCGTCCGGCACCGGCAGGTCGGCGGGGAGCAGGGCCACCTTTCCGTACGCGGTGAGGCTGTGATGCGACACGCCTTGATGCCGCGGCCTGCCGTCTCCGTCGGAGATGCGCAACGATCCGACCGGGCGCCCGCCCAGCGTGCCGATCGCGTTGACCGCCTCGCCCAGCGCGACCCCGGAGAAGCCCCACGCCGTGCCCGTGCCGAGGTTGCCCGGGCCCTGCGCGACCACGGCGATGTCGGCGCCGAGCACGTGCCGGGCGGCCAGCAGCCCGCTGTGCACCGTGCTCGCCTCGAGGTCGCCGCCGAACGCCTGCCCGGTCGTGACTGTGCCCGCCAGGTGGTCGCGCAGCGTGTCGAGCGCGCGGGAGAACCAGGCCGGCAGCGCGCCGCCGTCGGTCATCACATAGGCCACTTTGGCGCCGGGCCGGTCGGCGTGGATCGCGGCCACGATCGCCGGCAGCGCCGAGTGCAGGTCGGCGGTGACCACCGGCATGCCGTCGAGCGACTCGGCGGCCACCATCACCTCGCGGTGCGGCGACGCCTCCTCGTCGACGCCGAGCAGGATCGGCTGCAGCGGCGTGTAGCGCGCCTTGACCAGGTGACCGGAGTCGCGGCTGGTGCCGTCGGCCGGCGGGTCGGCGGGCAGCCGGTCGGGCAGCGCGACGACCAGCGCGTAGCCCCCGGTGCCGAGGCCCATCATCAGCGCGCCGACGTTGAGCAGCACCCGGTCGCCGGCCACCGGCTCGCCGACGAGCGCGGGGTAGGCCAGGGCGTAGACCGGCCCGTCGGGGGTGCCGACCTCGAGCTCGACCACGCCGCGCCACCGGCGCCGAACCCGCGAGACCATGCCCGAACGCCAGCGCACCATGGCGGGAGAGGTTACTCGACGCCGCCGTCGACGTGGCTGCGACCGGCGGTGCCGCGCGTCGGGTCGAGGAAGACGTAACGGATCGTGGGATAGCGGGCCCGCAGCCGCCGCTCGGCGTCGTCCGAGGCCGCCTCGACCTCGCCCGCGGTGACCTCGTCCTGGAAGTCGACCTTGGCCGCGACCAGGATGTCGCCCGGGCCGAGCTGCATGGTCAGCAGCGTCGGGACGGCGACCACGATCGGGATCTCGTTGAGGTCCTGGGCGATCTGGTTGTGCATCCGGCGCGGCACCGCCCGGCCGACCAGCAGCGAGACGTTGCTGCGGGCCAGGATGCCGGCGACCACGAACAGCAGCAGGCCGATCACCACCGAGGCCACGCCGTCCCAGACGTCGCTGCCGGTCAGCTCGGACAGCAGCAGGCCCAGGCCGGCCGCGACCAGGCCGACCAGGGCGGCCGAGTCCTCGAAGTAGACCGCCTTGACCGTGGTGTCGGGGGTCAGCCGCAGGAACCTCTGCGGGGTGATGCCCCACCGCCGGGACTCCCCGGCGACCTGGCGCTTGGCCCGCAGGAACGAGGTGCCCTCGGCGACGAACGAGACGGCCAGCACCACGTACGACCAGAGGAAGCTGCCGATCTCCTCGCCGTGCACGATGGTCGTGACCCCGTGGTAGATCGAGAAGCCGGCGCCGCCGACGAAGGTGAACAGCGAGGCGATGAACGCCCAGACGAAGCTCTCCTTGCCGTGCCCGAACGGGTGCGCCTCGTCGGCCGGCTTGCTGCCCCGGCGCAGCGCGACGAACAGGAAGACCTCGGTGACCGTGTCGGCCAGCGAGTGGGCCGACTCGGACAGCATCGCGGCCGAGCCGGAGACCAGGCCGGCCGCCATCTTGGCCGCGGCGATGAGCAGGTTGGCGCCGCCGGCCAGGATGACCGTGCCGACGCTCTCGTTCCCCTCCTCTTCGCCCGTCAGGTCCGGGTTGTCCAAGGGCTCGGCCGCGGCGAGACCGACCGGGGTGTCTTCGTGCTCTTGCGTACTCACCCGTCCATCCTTCCCCCAGCCGGTTACGAATAACCGTCTCGGCGTCCGGGCTGCTAGCGTTGCCTCTCGTGTCGCGGACCCGCACCGAGCGCCTGGTGAACCTGGTGATCTGCCTGCTGTCCACGCGACGGTTCCTCACCGCCGCGCAGATCGCCGCGACCGTCCCCGGTTACGAGCACGACCCCGAGGACCCGAAGGACCACGAGGCCTTCCAGCGCAAGTTCGAGCGCGACAAGGCCGAGCTGCGTGAGCTGGGCGTTCCCCTGGAGACCGGCACCGACAGCGTCTTCGACCAGGAGCCGGGCTACCGCATCGCCCACCGCGAGTACGCCCTGCCCGACATCATCCTGGAGCCCGACGAGGCCGCCGCGGTCGGCATCGCGGCCCGTCTCTGGCAGCACGCCGGCCTCGCCGCGGCCGCCTCGTCCGGCCTGGCCAAGCTGCGCGCGGCCGGTGTCGAGGTCGACCCGCAGGCCACCCTCGGCGTCGAGCCGGTCGTCGCGGTCGACCCGGCGTTCGCCCCGCTCACCAACGCCGCCCGCGACCGCCGCGCGGTGACGTTCGCCTACCGCGCGCCCGAGGTCGACGACGCCTCGACCCGGCGCCTCGAACCGTGGGGCGTGGTCTGCTGGCGCGGCCGGTGGTACGTGGTGGGCCACGACCGCGACCGCGGTGCGACCCGCTGCTTCCGGCTCTCGCGCATCGTCGGCGACGTGCGCCCGTCCGGCCGCCCGGGCGCGTTCACCCCGCCGGAGAACGCCGACCTGATCAGCCACGTCGCCCGCTGGTCGGGACCGCCGCCGCAGCGTACCGGAAGGGCGACCGTGACCGTCCGGCCCGGCCGGGCCGCCGGCCTGCGCCGATGGGCGACCGCGACCGACGGTGACACGCTCACCCTCCCTTACTCCGACGCCGAGTTCCTGGCCGACCAGATCGTCGGTTACGGCGCCGACGTGCGCGTCGAGGGGCCGCCGGAGGTCCGCGACGCCGTGATCCAGCGGTTGAAGGAGGTCGTCACGCAGGTCGAGCGGGCGACCCCGGCGGTGGCATCGTGACCGCGCCGCGGCAGTCCGTCGACCGGCTCGGCCGGCTGCTCAACCTCGTGCCCTACCTTCTGGCCCGGCCCGGCATCCTGGTCGCCGAGGCGGCGGCCGACCTCGGGGTCAGCGAGCGCCAGCTGCGGGAAGACCTCGAACTGCTCTGGGTGTGCGGGCTGCCCGGCTACGGCCCCGGCGACCTGATCGACATGGCGCTCGACGGCGACCGGGTCACGATCAGCCACGACGCCGGCATCGACCGGCCGCTGCGCCTCACCCCCGACGAGGCCCTCGCGCTGGTGGTGGCGCTGCGGATGCTCGCCGAGACGCCGGGGGCGGGCAACCGCGACGCCATCGAGCGGGCCCTCGCCAAGATCGAGAACGCGGCGGGCGACCTGGCCGGCGCCCCGGTCGCGGTGCGGCTGCCGGCCAACGCCGAGCGGCTCGACCGGCTGCGGGGCGCGGTCGACAGCGGGCACGCGCTGCACCTGACCTATTACACGGCGACCCGCGACGAGACCACCGAGCGGGTGGTCGACCCGATGCGGATGCTGATGGTCGGCGGCAAGGCGTACCTGGAAGCGTGGTGCCGCCGGGCCGAGGCGACCCGGATGTTCCGGGTCGACCGCATCGACGACTTCACCGAGCTCGACGAGCCGGCCCGGCCGCCCGTCGAGGCGGTGCGCCACGACGTGAGCGCCGGCGTCTTCACACCCGGAGCCGAGCTGCCGCTGATCACCCTGCGGGTCGGCCGGGGTGGCCGGTGGATCACCGAGTACTACCCGGTGGAAGAGGTGCGCCGCACCGGAGACGCGTGGGTGGTCACCATGCGGGTCACCGACCTCGGCTGGGCCCGGCGGCTGGTGCTCGGCATGGGCCCCGACGTCACGGTGCTCGGGCCGCCCGAGCTGATCGACCGCATCCGCGCCCAGGCGACGGCCGCGCTCGACCAGTACGCGACGCCGACCGGCTAGGGTGACGGCGTGATGCTGTGGATCTGGATCGGCGCGGTCGTGGTCGCCCTGCTCGCCCTGACCGTGGCCGGCGCCAAGCTGCTCGGTCAGCTCGGCGGCCTCCGGCGGGCCGCGGTCCGGCTGCAACGCCGGCAGGCCGACGCGATGAAGCTCCAGGCGGGCGCGGCCGAGCTCGAGCAGACCCTGGCCGGCCTGCAGCAACGGGCCGAGGAGATGCAGGAGCGGTTGGCCGCCCGATGACCTTTACACCGCTCGTTAACAGCGGGTAACGTGCCCCGTTCGATCCTCGTTGTCCAAGACTTCGGGAGATGGGCGTAAATCGAGCGGGTCCGGCCGGTCGCTCCGGCCGAATTGACACGTACGATGGACCCCGCACACCTGATCCGACCGACTGGAGTTCTCCCATGGGCAGCCTTAGGCCATGGCACATCATCCTCATCGTGGTAGTCCTCGTGCTGCTGTTCGGGGCGAAGCGGCTGCCTGACGCGGCCCGGTCGCTCGGCCGTTCACTGCGGATCATCAAGGCCGAGACCCAGGGCCTGATCAACGAGAACAGCGACGTGGCTGAGAAGGCTGACGCGCAGCACTCCCGGGAGCCGCTCAACGGCGAGGTGCAGCAGTCGTACCCGCAGCAGCAGTACCAGCAGCCGCCGGCGCCGCAATACCAGCAGCAGCAGCCGCCGGCGCCGCAATACCAGCAGCCACAGCCGCAGCAGCCGCCGGCGCAGCAATATGCGGACCCGACCGCCGCTCCGCGCGCCAACGAGCGCTGACCTGGTGTCATGGCGCTGACCCTCAGCCGCCGTCAGGAGAAGGAACCCAGCCAGTTCGAGCGGGCCTCCGACGGCTCCATGTCGCTGATCGACCACGTCCGCGAGCTGCGTAGCCGGCTGTTCATCGCGTCTCTCGGCCTGGTGATCGGTCTGATCGTCGGGTTCTTCATCGCCAACGGGGTGTTCCACCTTCTGGCCAAGCCGTATTGCACGTTGCCGTCCTCGCAGGCGATCGACGTGCACGGAAGGCCGTACTGCGACTGGGTCGTGCTCGGCGTCGGCGACTCGCTGATCGTCCGGTTGAAGGTCGCGCTCTGGGTCGGGCTGTTCCTCGGCTCGCCGGTCTGGCTCTACCAGTTGTGGGCGTTCGTGGCCCCGGGCCTGCACCGGCACGAGCGCAAGTGGGCGTACATCTTCGCCGGGATCGCCGCCCCGCTGTTCATCGGCGGCGGCTCCCTCGCCTACTTCATGATCTTCCACAGCCTGCCCTGGATCATGGAAGCCGGCGTGCTCGGCGCTCCAACGAAACTCGAGATATCGGCCTATCTCAGCTTCGTGACCAACATGATCCTGCTGTTCGGCTGCGGCTTCGAGTTCCCGCTGCTGCTGATGATGCTCAACTTCACCGGTGTGCTCAGCGCGCGCAAGCTGCTCGGCTGGTGGCGGATCGTGGTGTTCCTGTGCTTCGCGTTCGCCGCGATCGCCACACCCGACCCGGGCCCGTTCGGCATGACCGCGCTCGCCGGGGCGATGTCACTGCTGTACTTCATAGCGGTCGGGGTCGCGTTCCTCAACGACCGGCGCAAGGGCCGCGGCCGCGAAATGTACGCCGGACTCGACGACGACCAGATCTCCCCGCTCGCCGACGAACGCGTCCCGGTCGGCGCGGCCGACCCGGTCGAGGCGCCCAGCCCGGTCAGCGGCCCGACCACGATCGACGGCCCGGCCCCGGTCACCAAGCCGCTGCCGCTCGACGGCCGCTTCGACGACATGACCTGACCGCGCCACCACCCGCTCCGCCAGCCGCGGCCGTGACCCGAATGCCGGGACACGGCCGCGCTGTTCATTTCGGAAAGTTCGGCCCGGCGCCACCCGGAATCCCCGAACCGGTCGCCACGCTGCGTCACCGCCGCCCGAAAGTTCGGCCCGCCGGGCGACCTGGCAGCCTTGCTGTCGGACGGTCGCCGCCTTGGTCGCGCCGATCGAACCGACCCGACATGGTGGCCGGTATTGCCAGCGGTCGGGTCAGACGACGCCGCCTCGCCCAAGCCCTGACGGACCGGCGGGATGCCGCTCGCCCGGCCCGCGCGTTGTGGCGGATCTCCTGATCGCGCTGCCTCCACGGCTTCGGCTCCGGTCCGCGCCGGCTGCGACCGGCGGCTGCGCGGGTTGCAGAGAGAATTGGCACTGCGCGCCCTGTGGCTGTTGGCCTTGTGGCTGTTGGCCCTGTGGGCCTCCCCAGCGCGCCAGGTGCCCGGTCGATGAGCGGGATCCGGTCGGGCCGAGCCGGGACTGAATCCGGACGTCGTGGCCGGGGCGGGGCACGCGGCGGCGGCACCGGCTCGCCTGGGAGCCGCAGGACCGGCCCGATCTGCTCCCGGGGGCCGGCGCGTCGAGCGTGCTGCGGCTGATCGACCTGCTCGTCGGCGCGGGCGCCGAGAGGATCGTCTCACCGGCCTGCCCGCGCCGCTTCCGCTGCACCGGCGAACTGACGGGGCGCTGGCTCTGCCGCGCCTGCGTGGCCGAAACCCGGGCCGGCCCTACGCCGGCTGTGGGGCAATGAGCACCCTCGACGCACCGCTCGGCGCCGCCCGCGCTCGGCCCGAGCTCGGCTTCCGGGGCACCTGCCCGGCTGCAGCACTCCACGACGAGCGCCCGCTGCGTCGTCTGGCATGTGCTACGAAGCCGCCCACCACCGATTCGTCACGGCGAAGTGCAGCGTTCGAGCCGCTGTCACCATGCCCGACAGGCGCGGCACCGGTCGGGCTTGCGAGAAGCGCCTACCTTCGGAAGTCGTCAACGCTCCCGGGAGATGTGGCCTCGCCCTTCGGTCATGTCGGGGGCCGGCCCGGGCAGGTAATGCGCGCGCCGCCGGAAGTCGGCCGTGACCGAGATCTGATCGTCGACGGTGACCGAGGCGACGGACGGGGGCCCCGCCCACTCGCAGCACCAGACGCGATCCGCGACCCGCTCGACCGGAGGGCGTGCCCCGTCCTCGATCTCGACGACGATCGTGGAGTCCGCGGCGGGAAGCTCGCCGGCCAGGACCCACCAGCGCTGCCGCTCGTGGGCCACCCCGACCTTGATCACCGCCGTCGGTGTGCCCGCCCAGTGGCGCCACCCGACCGGCGTGGCCGCGCCACGCCGGTCGAGCTCCACGTCGGCGGCGGTCAGGCAACGCCAGGCGTCGTCATCGCCGTGCCACTGGATATGGACACGAGAACCGGGAAGAACCCGTTCTATGATCGCGTCCAAAAACGATCACGCATCCCATCCCTGTGAGGCCGGATTGGCCGGTAGTGAGCTTACTCCGTTGAAGATGTATGAGGTCGCGGGCAACGAACCGGAGTGCGCCACGACGCTCTTGGCGTAGACCCAGTAGTAGCCGGAAGTGTCGGGCGCCTGCCAGCTGTATTGCAATACCATGTTGTGGTCGTAATTCCGATTGTCGCTGAGCGTGCAGAAACCTGGCGGCTGATATTGGGTGACGCCGCCCGGCACTTCGGCGGGGCCGTCCGTCGTCGTGCAATCGTGGATGACCGAGCCGTTCACGCCGGCGGCGCCGTTGAACAGCGAGCCGGACCATTCGGGGAAGTCGACTTCGTGATCGATGTCGACCGCCGCCGTCTGGGTGGTGTTGGTGCCGTTGAGATACCAGTTGAAGTTGTGGAACATCTCGCCGAGTTGCTCATCGCCGTAGAAGTAGTAGAGGCCGTACCCGGCGAACTGCACCCAGGTGTCGGAGTAGCGGTAGTAGCAGCCCTCCGTGATGCAGTAAGTGGTGGTGGCCAGCGGTGCGGGACGGTTGGCCGTGAGCTTCGGGTCCACCTTGTGGCTCGCGTCGACGCACATCCAGGCGCCGACGCGCTTGCTCTGTGGCGGTGCCGAGGCGCAGTTCTGCGCGCCCCTCGCCGGCGTCGGCGCCGCGAACGCCGCGTGCGGCGACGTCAGGCCCGCACCCGCGGCCAAGACGATGACGGCCATCGTTCTCATGACATGTCGAATTTTCATTCCTCTGTGCATGGTGAATCCCCTCGTGAATAGTGGAATGGTGATTCGGCTCGACGTGCCCGCCGGAAATCGGCACGGCGCGTCCCGGGATTGCCTTCGGCGTGCGCAATCCACGGCAATAGCTGGCGCGTCGTGAGAGGAAATGGCTCGGCTGACGGGCATTGCCACGTCGATCTTTCGCCCGATGAGACCCCCCGTGATTGGGTCGACTGAGCTGTTCACGTTCCACTATTCAGGGATCCGCATCTATGTCAAGGCGGTCTGTGTGCCACTTATGGGCCCGGTATTCACGGAATTAGGCTTGTGTCGGCGTTCCGCCACCATCGCGCCTCGCTTTCCTCGACGGTGCGTAACAGCTGTGACGACGGTGAACCGGCCGGTACCCTCCGGCCTGTGACGAGCGACGACATCGCGGTGCTGGTGAACCCCTCGGCGGGGCGGGGACGGCGCCGCGAGCTGCTGCCGGCGGTGCTGGCGGAGCTCGGCCGGGCCGGGATGCCCGTGCGGGTGCTGGAGGCGGCCAGCGGGGAGGAAGCCGAGAAGGCCTGTCACCGGGCCGTCGCCGACGGGGCGGCCGCCGTCGTCGCGGTCGGCGGAGACGGGACGTTGCATCAGGCGTTGCAGGCGGTGGCGGAGCGGCCGGTGGGGTTCGGAGTGGTCCCCGCGGGGACGGGGAACGACTTCGCGGCCTGCACCGGCGTACCGCTGGAACCGGTGGCGGCAGCCACCGCGATCTCGGACGCTCTGCGCGAGGGCCGGCATGTCGCCCTTGATCTTGCCCGGGCGGTGGGCACCGACGGTGAGGTGCGCTGGTTCGGGGCGGTGCTGGCGGCCGGATTCGACGCGATCGTCAACGAGCGGGCCAACCGGATGCGCTGGCCGCGCGGGCCGCGCCGCTACGACCTGGCGATTCTGCTCGAGATGGCGTGGGTGCGGCCGCGGCTCTACGGGCTCGAGCTGGACGGGACCGACCGGAGTTTCGAGGGCACGCTGGTCGCGGTGGGTAACTGTGCCAGCTACGGCGGTGGCATGCGGATCGTGCCCGGCGCCGACCCCGGCGACGGGCTGCTCGACGTGATCGTCGCGGCGCCGCTGGGCCGGGTGGCGCTGGCCCGGCTGAAGCCCCGGCTGCGCCGCGGCACGCACGTCACCGACCCGCGGGTGACGACCTACCGGGCCCGCCAGGTCCGGCTGCACGCCGACGGCATCATCGGGTACGCGGACGGGGAGCGCATCGGCCCGCTGCCGCTCGAGGTGACCTGCGTGCCGGGTGCGGTTCGGTTGCTCCGCTAGCTTCGCGGTCAGATTCCCCGGGGGCCGCCGAACGGGAAGGCATGAATCTGAGCTCGCTCGCCACCAACGCCCTCGCGACGACCCGCTCGACCTTCAAGGGGCTGGCCGAGGCGGCCGTCGCCTCGGGTGAGGACGCGGTCGCGGACATGTCGGCGCCGGTCGCGAAGCCTGAGGTGAAGGCGGAGTCGGCCGAGACGAAGCCGAAGGGCGTCCGGCGCGGCACGGTGCTCGACGCGTACGCCTGATCGGGCGCCGCTTCAGCGGCAGGTGAGCGCCAGGGTCGCGCCTAGGCCGTTGGGGCGGCCGGGGCCGGCCGCGGGCAGGACCAGGGCGGCGCAGCCCGCCTGGACCGCTCCGGCGTCGGCCTGCGAGTCGCCGACCATCAGCGTGTTTTCCGGGTCGACGCCGAGCATGCCGCAGGCGCGCAGGAAGATCGCCGGGTCGGGCTTGGTCCGGCCGACCTCGAAGCTCAGCGCGAACGCGTCGACCAGGGCGTCGAGGCCCCAGGCGGCGAAGTGCGGGCGGATGTCGAAGCCGATGTTGCTGACCACACCCACCTTGACCCCCGAGCCGTGCAGGCTGCGCAGGGTCGCCTCGGTGTCGGAGTACGGCAGCCAGCCGTCGGGGCCCAGCAGACGGTCGTAGAGGGCGTCGGCGAGACCCTCGACATCGGTCGTGACGGTGGCCGCGAGGCCCGTGTAGGCGGCCCGGTGGGCGTGCGCGTAGAGATCGCGCTCGGCCCAGTGTTCGGCCAGGTGAGGCGGCACCCGGTGGGGCAACGGGCCGCCCGCGCGCCCGGCCATGACCAGGCGGTCGGCCAGCACGGTCGCCTTGGCCCGTTCGAGCTCGCGCCCGCAGGCGGCCGCCGCGGCCAGCACCCAGGCCACCGGGTCTTCCACCTGGGCCAGGGTCCCGTGGAAGTCGAAAAGCACGGCATCCACGGGTCGAGACGAGGCATCCGGCACGCCGTGCACCTTACCCACCGGCCGCGGGCTGCAAGTTGTCACACCCACGAACTAACCTTGCTGGCATGAGTAGCCCCGCCGAGAAGTACGCGGCGTCCAAACGGCGGGCGGCCTTTCCGGCCCTCGAAGACTTCATGGTCGACGTCGGATTCGACCTCGACGATTTCCAGCGGTCGGCCTGCGAGTCCCTGGAGCGGGGCAGCGGCGTGCTGGTGTGCGCGCCGACCGGCGCCGGCAAGACCGTGGTGGGCGAGTTCGCGGTGCACCTCGCGCTGCGGGCGGGCGAGCGCAAGTGTTTCTACACCACGCCGATCAAGGCGTTGTCCAATCAGAAGTACCACGACCTGGTCCAGCGTTACGGCCCCGACAAGGTCGGCCTGCTGACCGGCGACAACGCCATCAACGGCGACGCCCCGGTGGTCGTGATGACCACCGAGGTGCTGCGCAACATGCTCTATTCCGGCTCGGCGAGCCTCAAGGGCCTGGCCTATGTGGTGATGGATGAGGTGCACTACCTGGCCGACCGGTTCCGCGGCGCGGTCTGGGAAGAGGTGATCATCCACCTCCCGGCGTCGGTGACCTTGATCTCACTGTCGGCCACGGTGAGCAACTACGAGGAGTTCGCCGACTGGCTGGTGACCGTGCGCGGCGAGACCGAGGTCGTGGTCAGCGAGCACCGGCCGGTCCCGCTCTGGCAGCACATGCTGGTCGACCGGCGGATGTTCGACCTGTTCCACGACGCCGACGCGGCCAAGAAGCACGACGTGCACCCCGAGCTGCTGCGCTACACCCGCGAGATGTTCCGCCGGGTCGAGATGACCGGGGCCGCGCAGCGGGGCGGCCGCGGCCGCCGCTGGCAGCCGCCGCGCCGGGCCGAGGTCGTCGACCGGCTGGAGCGGTCCGGGCTGCTGCCGGCGATCCTGTTCATCTTCAGCCGGGCCGGCTGCGACGCCGCGGTTCAGCAGTGCCTGGGGGCCGGGCTGCGGCTGACCGACGCCGACGAGCGGGCCGAGATCCGGAGCATCGCCGAGGCCAAGGTCGCCTCGGTGCCGCGCGAAGACCTGTCGGTGCTGGGCTACTGGGAGTGGCTCGACGGGCTCGAACGGGGTGTCGCCGCCCACCACGCCGGCATGCTGCCCGCCTTCAAGGAGGCGGTCGAGGAGTGCTTCGTGCGGGGCCTGGTCAAGGCGGTCTTCGCGACCGAGACCCTGGCGCTGGGCATCAACATGCCGGCCCGCTGCGTGGTGCTCGAGCGGCTGGTCAAGTTCAACGGCGAGGCCCACGTCGACCTCACCCCGGGCGAATACACCCAGCTCACCGGCCGGGCCGGCCGCCGCGGCATCGACGTCGAGGGTCACGCGGTGGTGCTGTGGAGCCCCGACGTCGACCCGCGGCAGGTGGCCGGGCTGGCGTCCACCCGCACCTACCCGCTGCGCTCGTCGTTCCGCCCGTCCTACAACATGGCGGTCAACCTGGTCAGCTCGGTCGGCGCCGACAAGTCGCGCGAGCTGCTCGAGTCGTCGTTCGCCCAGTTCCAGGCCGACCGGTCGGTGGTCGGGCTGGCCCGGCAGGTCCAGCGCAACGTCGAGACCATCCAGACGTACGGGCAGGACGCGGCCTGCCACCACGGCGACTTCGACGAATACTTCGCGATCCGCGTCGCGATCGCCGACCGGGAGAAGTCGCTGGCCCGCCAGGGCGTCAACCAGCGCCGGGCGGCCGCGGTGTCCTCCCTGGAGCGTCTGCGCACCGGCGACGTCATCCGGGTGCCCCAGGGCCGCCGGGCCGGCCTGGCCGTGGTGCTCGAGCCGCCGGCCGGTGGCTTCGGCGAGCCCCGCCCGCTGGTGCTCACCCAGGACCGCTGGGCCGGCCGGGTCAGCCCGGCCGACTTCCCGGGCGAGGTCGACGTGCTCGAGCGCATCCGCGTGCCCAAGCATTTCGACCACCGCTCGCCGGCCGCCCGCCGCGACCTGGCCGCCCAGGTCAGCGCCACCGGGATCGACCGGCACGGCGGCCGCCGCCGCAACCGCGGCAACTCGGGCGAGGACGCGGAGATCGCGCTGCTCAAGGTGCAGCTGCGGCAGCACCCGTGCCACGCCTGCCCCGACCGCGAGGAGCACGCCCGCTGGGCCGAGCGGCGTCACCGCCTGCAGCGGGACACCGAGGCGCTGCGCGACAAGGTGGCCGGCCGCACCAGCTCGCTGGCCCGCACCTTCGACGAGGTGTGCGCGGTCCTCACCGACCGGGGCTACCTGGCCGGCGACGGCGAGGTCACCGAGGCCGGGCGGATGCTCGGCCGCATCTGGTCGGAGGCCGACCTGCTGATCGCCGAGTGCCTGCGGCAGGGCGTCTGGGAGGGGCTCGGCCCCGAGGAACTGGCCGCCGCGGCGTCCATGGTGCTCTACGAGTCGCGGCGCGAGAGCGACGACCGGGCCTCGGTGCCGAAGGGGCCGATCACCTCGGCGGTCGACGCCTGCGCCAAGTTGTGGGGCGAGATCGCCTCCGACGAGAGCGACCACGGGCTGACCCTGACCCGCGAGCCCGACCCCGGGTTCGTCTGGCCGATGTACCGCTGGGCCCGGGGCGAACCGCTGGCCAAGGTGCTCTCCAGCGGGCACAACTACGACGCCGACATGCCGGCCGGCGACTTCGTGCGCTGGGCCCGTCAGGTGCTCGACCTGCTCGGCCAGATCAGGGAGGCGCCGGCCGCCTCGGCCGCGGTCCGCGAGACGGCCCGGCTGGCGATCACCACCGTCAACCGCGGGGTGCTCGCATATCAGACGGCGCTCTAGAGTAAGGGTCCGTCAAAGACGAGAACGGGGCTCGCGTTGGCCAGTGAAACTTTCGACACGACCGTGGCTCACCCGGCGCGCCGCTACAACTACTGGCTCGGCGGCAAGGACAACTTCGCCGCCGACCGGGCCAACGGCGACGCGGTCGAGGCCGCGATGCCGACGATCCGCCTGATGGCGGTCGAAAACCGCCGGTTCCTCGGCCGGGCCGCGCGATTCCTGGCCCAGCAGGGCATCCGGCAGTTCCTCGACATCGGCACCGGCATCCCGGCGCCGGGCAACACCCACGAGGTGGTCCAGGCCGTCGATCCGACGGCCAAGATTGTGTACGTGGACAACGACCCGATCGTGCTCAGCCACGCCCGGGCCCTGCTCACCAGCGCGGCCAGCGGCACGGTCGACTACCTCGACGCCGACCTGCGCAACCCGCGCGCCATCCTGGCCGCCGCCGCCAAGACCCTCGACTTCAGCCAGCCGGTCGGGCTGCTGCTGGTCGCGGTGCTGCACTTCATCCGCGACGACGAAGACCCGCAGGGCGTCGTCGACACGCTGCTCGAGGCGCTGCCGTCCGGGAGCTACCTCGTCGCCACCCACGCGACCTGGGAGTTCACGCCGGCCGAGGCGGTCGAGAAGCTGCAGGCGGCCAACCCCGACGGGCGGTTCGTGCCGCGCGACGGCTCCGTCTTCGTGCGGCTCTTCGACGGTCTCGAACCGGTCGAGCCGGGCCTGATCTCGGTCGCCCACTGGCGGTCCGACGACGAGGCCGAACAGCCGCGGCCGCTGGCCGAGGACGTCTCCTGCTTCGGATACGTCGCTCGCAAACCGTGATCGACTACGACCGCGAGGCCGCGGTCTACGACGGGACCCGCGGCGGAGAGGCACGGGCGGCCGCGGTCTTCGAGGCCGTCGCGCCGCTGCTGCCACCCCGGGGGACGCTGCTCGACGTGGCCTGCGGGACCGGCATCGTGAGCGCCCGGTTCGCCGGGCCGCAACGCACGGTGATCGGGGTCGACCGGTCGATCGGCATGCTGTCGGTCGCGGCCGGGCGGCTGGCCGGCCGGGCCGTGTCCGGTGACGCCGCCGGGCTGCCGGTGGCGTCGGGCCGGGTCGACGCGGTGCTGATGGTGTGGCTGCTGCACCTCCTGCCGTCGGCCGGGCCGGCCCTGCGGGAAGCGGTACGCGTGCTGGCCCCAGGCCCGGGCTCCCGCGTGGTCACAACGGTGGACAAGAGCGCGGCCTGGTTCGCGGCACCCAGCGATCTGGCGTCGGTGACCGGGCCCTGGCGTGACGGGCGGTACGCCGCCGACGGGTTCGAGGTCGTGGCGTCGGAGCTCGGACGGCACGGGTTGCGGCCGGTGGGGGAGGCCACGTTCCCGGGAGTCGGGCAAGGGCGGTCGCCCTGGGGCTGGCGGGAGGCCGTGCGGGCGGGGCAGGTGTCGTGGGCGCGCCGCGATCCCGAGGGGGTTGAGCGGGCGCTGGCCGCACTGCCCGATCAGGACTCGGCGCGACCGGAGCCGATCTACCGGGTGGTGGCCTTCGCGTCACCCGGTGGGTGAGCGTCGCCCGGTCGGTGAGCGCCGCCCGGTGGGTGAGCGCCGCCCGGTGGGTGAGCGCCGCCCGGCGGTGAGCGCCGCCCGGCGGGCGAGTCGCGGCCGGCTGCCGGTGGGTGAGTGGCGGCCGATGGGTGGGCAGCACCAGGTGGGTGAGTGGCCGCCGACGCTGAGTGGTGCCCGGTAGCTGAGTGGTGCCCGATGACTGAGCGGCGGCAGGTGGGTGGGCAGCGCGAAGTGGGTGAGCGCGGCCGATGGATGAGTGGCGCCAGGGCTGGTGGTTGGGCGGCGGCTGGTGGGTGAGCGGTGGTCGGTGGCTGGGCGGCGGCTGGTGGGTGAGCGGCCGTCGGTGGCTGGGCGGCGGTCGGTGGCTGGGCGGTGGTCGGTGGCTGGGCGGCGGCTGACGGCTGGGCGGCGGTCGGTGGCTGGGCGCCAGGTGGGTGAGCCGCGGCTGTGCGGCGGTCGGTGGGTGAGCGGCGGTCGGTGGCTGGGCGCCGGTCGGTGGTTGGGCGCCAGGTGGGTGAGCGGCGGCTGGGCGGCGCCAGGTGGGGTGAGCGGCGCTCGGTGGGCGAGTGGCTGCCGGTGGCTGGGCTGCGGCTGGTGGTTGAGCGGCCGCAGGTGGGTGAGCGGCGGCTGGTGGTTGAGCGGCCGCAGGTGGGTGAGCGGTGATCGGTGGCTGGGCGGCCGCAGGTGGGCGAGTGGCCGCCGGTGATTGAGCGGCGGCAGGTGGCCTGAGCAGTGGCCGGTGGCTGGGCGGCGGCAGGTGGGTGAGTGGCGGTCGGCGGCTGAGCGGCGGCTGGCAGGTGGGCGGCGACAGGCGGATGAGTGACGGGGCCGCGCGGCAACACCCGGACTGCGGCCTCACCCCGGTGGGGACGACACCCGATGACGGTGAGCCTAGATCTGCTCCTGTGCCGCGGGTGGCGGGCGGAGCAGGGCGGCCACGGGCAGGCCGACGACGATGCACAGGGCTGCGCCGAAGGTCAGCGCCGGGCGTACGTGGGTGGCGTCGGCGCCGCCGCGCAGGGCCAGGCCGGAGAGGCCGGCGCCGAGGGCCGCGCCGAGCAGCCGGCTTGCTGAGAGCAGCGACGAGACGCGGCCGTGGGCGTGCTGCGGCACGGCGTTGAGGGCGGCTCGGGACGTTCCGGCGAACAGGGGGCCCAGACCGAGGCCCAGCAGGATGGCGAGGGGCAGCGCGCCGAAGCCGTGCAGCGGTGCGCCGGTGAGGCCGTACAGCGCCAGGCCGGCCCCGGCGATCAGGAACGACATCAGGGCGACCGGGCGTTCGCCGCGGGCGTCGATCAGGCGGCCGGCCGTCGGGCCGGCCGCGCCGATGAACACCGCGATGACGGCCGGCGCGGTCGCGGCGAGCAGCGGGCTGTAGCCGGCCGAGCGTTGCAGGTACTGCTCGATGACGAAGAACGAGCCGATCATGACGAGGAAGGTCAGGCCGGCGGCGGCCGCGGCGAGCACGACGTTGCGCCGGCGCAGGAAGGTGCCGGCTCCGCCCGGCGCGGTGGCCCGCTCGGTGGCCGGGAGCAGGCGGATCACGGCGGCGGCCGACGCGGCGGCCAGCGGCAGCAGCGCCCACCAGGCGGCCCGCCAGCCGAAGGCGGAGGTGAGCAGGCCGCCCAGCAGGGGGCCGACGATGTTGGCCGCGCCGGACGAGGCGCCCCAGATGCCCAGTGCGCTGCCGCGCCGCTCGGGCGGGAAGCCGCTCACCGCGCCGGCCAGCGCGGCCGGGCTGGCCAGGCCGGCACCGATGCCCTGCAGTGCGCGGGAGGCGATCAGCAGCGGGAAGCTCGACGCCAGCGCGCCGGCCAGGGCGCCGGCCGAGAACACGGCCAGGCCGGCCAGCGCGGTGCGACGGCTGCCGAGTCGGTCGACCAGCCGGCCGCCGGGGAGCAGGAACACCACGTACGTCAGGAAGTAGACGGTGATCACCCAGGCCAGCGGCTGGGGCCCGACGGTGAGGGACCGGCCGACGTCGGGCAGGGCGACGGTCACCAGGGTGCCGTCGATCTGCAGCAGCGCGGCCAGGCCGCTGCCGGCGATGAGGCTGCGCCACGCGCTCCGCGGCACCACGACGGTGGTCATCGGCTTCCTTCCGGGATCTCGGCCGGTGACTTGGTGGGGGCGGCCGTTCGGGAGTGGACGCGGCCGGGCCACCACGCCCGGTCGCCCAGCAGCCCGGTGATCGCCGGAACGAGAACCGTCCGCACCAGGAACGTGTCGAGCAGGACACCCACCGCGACGGTGAAGCCGAGTTGGAAGAGCATCGTCAGCGGGAGTGTCATGAGCACCGCGAAGGTGCCGGCGAGCACGACGCCGGCGCTGGTGATCACGCCGCCGGTCGCCGCGAGGCCGGTGAGGATGCCGCCGCGGGTGCCGTGCCGGCCGGCCTCCTCGCGTACCCGGGCCATCAGGAAGATGTTGTAGTCGACGCCGAGCGCGACCAGGAACAGGAACGCGAACGTCGGCTCGACGGGGTGGATGCCGGGCTGGCCGGCGAGGTCCCGGAAGACGGCGACGGACAGGCCGAACGCGCCGAAGAACGAAACGATGACGGTCGCGATCAGATAGAGCGGGGCGACCAGCGCGCGCAGCACCACCACCAGGATGAGCAGGATCACCGCGAGGGTCAGCGGGATGATGTGCCGCAGGTCGCGCTCGGCGGTCAGCTTCCCGTCGTACTGCACCGCGGGATCGCCGCCGACCAGCGCCCGCACCCCGGCCGGCAAACCGGTGGCCAGGGCCGTCCGCAGGTCACCCACCCGCTGCAGACCGGCTTGGGCGTACGGGTCGTCGGTGAGCACCACGCTGATCCGGGCCGCGCGTCCGTCGGTCGACCGGCCCTGTGGGGTGACGGCGGCGATGCCGGGCAGCTGCCGGATCCGGCGCACGGTGGCCGTGACGTCGGCGTCGGTCAGCTCGCCGGCGTCACGCTCGGCGACGACCGTGCTCGGCGCCAGGATGCCGGCCGGGAAGTTGGCGCGCAGCACGTCGTATCCGGCGGCGGAGCCGGTCGAGGCCCGGAACGCGTCGAGCAGGTTGACGTCCTCGACGTAGCGGGTCAGGCCGGTCGTGGCGATGCCGAACAGCAGGAGCACCAGGACGACGGCGCTGACCGGCCGGCGGAGCACCGCCGCGCCGAGGCGGCCCCAGCGCCCGGCCGCCTCCGGCGGGACGCTCGGCCGGTGGGCGACCTGCCCGGTGAACGGCCAGAACGCGCGCCGGCCGAGCAGGGCGAGCAGGGCCGGCAGCAACGTGAAGGTGGAGATCAGCACGCAGGCCAGGCCGATCGCGCCGACCGGGCCGAGCACCCGGGTGGAGCCGAGCCGGGCGACCAGCAGCACGCAGAGCGCGGCGAGGACGGTCAGGCCGCTGGACAGGATCGACGGGCCGGCGGCGCGCAGGGCGGCCCGGAGGGCGACCCGCTGGTCGGGCTCGCGGCGCAGTTCCTCGCGGTAGCGGGCGATCAGCAGGAGGCTGTAGTCGGTGCCGGCGCCGAACATCAGGATCAGCGTCAGGGAGGTGGCCTGATTGTTGACGAGCAGACCGGCCCGGTCGGCGAGCAGATAGACCAGCGCGGTGGCCAGCACGTAGGCGAAGGCCACGCAGACCAGCGGCACGACCGCCAGCAGCGGTGACCGGTAGATGATGAGCAGCAGCACCAGGACGAGCACGATCGTCGCCCCGAGCAGCTTGAGATCGACGCTGGTGAAGACCGTGATCGCGTCGGCGCTGATGCCGGCCGGGCCGGTCACGAGGACCCGCAGGCCGTCCGGCGGGTGCAGCGCGTCGCGGACGTCGGCCACGGTGTCGCGGACCCCGGCGCCGGCGGTCTGCGTGATCGGGAGGACCACGACGGCGACCGAGCGGTCGGTCGACACGAGCCCGCCGCCGCTGCCGCCGGCCGGCGCCGGAAGGACCGGTTCGCCGGTGTTGCCGACCCGGCCGGCGCGGGCCGCGTCGGCGGCGACGGCCGTCCAGTCGGCTGTGGTCAGGCCGCCGGGGCGCTGATAGACCAGGAGGGCGGGCAGCGACCGCCCGTCCGGGAAGCGGTCGCGCAGCAGGTGGTCGACCTCGGTCGACTCGGCGCTGGCGGGCAGGAAGGCGGTGGTGTCGTTGCTCTCGACGCCGGGCAGTTTCTTCTGCAGCGGGCTGAGCGCGCCGGCCAGGATCAGCCATCCGGCGACGACGAGCCAGACCGCTCGGCGTCCGGTCACCACACGCGACACTGCCACGGCCGGCCCACCCTCCCGGAGTTATCATCAGACGGCTTATCAGCATACTGACACATTGTCCAAGGAGTCGCCGTGAGTACCCCCTGGAGCGCGGTGCGGGCCGAGCACAAGCAGCAGGTCCGCCGCCGGATCGCGGAGGCCGCCCGCGATCTGGCCCTCGAGGGCGGGCTGGCCGCGACCACGATGGGCGCGGTCGCCAAGCGGGTGAACGTGTCCCGGGCGACCGTCTACAACTACTTCACCGACGTCGAGCAGGCCCTGCTGTGGGCGGTGGGGGAGGAGGTCGACCGGTTCACCGCGACGCTCGACGCGGAGCTGGCCGGCGACCCGCTCGACCAGCTGCGAGGTTATGTGCGCACCCAGGTGGCGTACTTCGCGAGCCCGGACCGGCGGTCGGCCGCGCTCTACTTCAAGGTGGCCGGGCTCAGCCCGCTGGT
Organism: Actinoplanes sp. NPDC051411; assembly: GCF_040682075.1. Taxonomy (NCBI): domain Bacteria; kingdom Bacillati; phylum Actinomycetota; class Actinomycetes; order Micromonosporales; family Micromonosporaceae; genus Actinoplanes; species Actinoplanes sp. NPDC051411. The sequence goes on from NZ_JBFBAD010000159.1 coordinate 19,438, forward strand.
CCGCGACCGGATGCGCGAGCACACCGCCCGCCTGGAGAGCCTGCTGACCCGCATCGTGGCGGACGGCCGGGCCAGCGGCGACTTCCGGTCCGACCTCGAGCCGGGCCGCTGCGCGGAGCTGATCATCTATCTCCTGACCGGCATCCGCGAGCAGCTGCTGCGCGGCGAGGCGCCGGCCGGCACGCTGGTGGACGAGACGCTGGCGTTCATCGAACACGGGCTGCGACCGCCCCGATCCTGAGGCCGGGCCCGGTCAGGGTTGCGCCGGCCGGGCGTACCGGAAGACGCAGAGCCGATGGCCCTCGGCCCGGCGCCGCAGCGCCTCGATCCGCATCTGCGGAAAGGCCCGGCGGGTGGCTTCGAAGTCGAGGTCGCAGAGGACCGGCTCGGGTTCGACGCCCAGGTCCTCCGCCGCGTCGACGCACATGCAGGTGCGGCAGGCCTCCATGACCGCGTCCTCCCCGTCGGCGGAGACGTCGATCGCCTCCTCGAGGAAGCCCATGGCCTCGAACTTGGGCAGGGCGAGGCCGAATCCCTCGGCCAGCGAACGGCCGGTGATGAGCGGGCCCATCCGGGCCGCCTGCCGTTCGGCGTACCCCTCGAGGAGGATCTCCCGGGCCTTCTCCTCGCCGTGCTGCTCGCGCAGCTCGCGGAACCGGGCGAGCCGGGCGGCGAGCATCTCGCGGGCCTGGGCCCGCTTGTCGTCGGTCATGGCAGCTCCTGATCAGTCGGCAGGTGAGGAAACATCGGGTCGGCTCCAGGTGAGGAAACGTCGGGCTAGGTGAGGAAACGCTGGGCGGCCGGCACCCGGGCGACGGCCTGGGCGGCGACCCGGCGGCCGTCGCGGACGCAGTCGTTGACCGCCACCCCGTGGTAGGCGCTGCCCGCCACGTGCAGGCCGGACAGCGCGGCCACCGCGCCGGACACCTCGTCCATCCGGGCGCGGTGGCGCGGCGCGTACTGCGGGATCGCGCGCCGCCACACGTGGTCGTGCGCGAATCGCGGGGCCGTGCCGATCCGCAGGATCGTGCCGAGGTCACGGCGTACGGTCTCGACGGCCGCGTCCCGCGGCAGGTCGGCGAAGCCCGGATCGGCGGTGCCCCCGGCGAACGCGCGCAGCAGGACGTGGCCCGCCGGGCCCTGGTCGGGGAAGATCGCCGTGGTGAAGACCGCGCCGAGGATGCGGGCCTGCCAGGCGGCCCGGCGGCGCCCGGCGGGCTCGGCCGGACAGGTCAGGAAACCGAATCCGTCCGCCGGGACGCCCAGGTCGGCCGCGCGGTAGCCGAGGGCGGTCACCCGGATGTCGGCGTACCGGACCGCGGCCAGGTGGTCCGCCGCGCCCGGGTGCCACGGCGCGAGCAGGGGCGCGGCGGCATGGGCCGGCACGGCCAGCACGACCTGCCGGCTCGTGACGGGCTCGCCGTCGGCGAGCAGCAGCCGCCAGCTGCCGTCGTCGTCGCGGTCGAGCGCGCGCACCGGGCTGCGCAGCCGGAGCCGGGTGCCGGCCGCGGTCACCAGCGCGTCGACGAGACGCTGCATGCCGGCGCCGGCGAAGCTGGTCAGACGCGGGGACGGCGGGCCGCCCGCGCGCCAGGCCCGCCAGCGCAGCCGCAGCAGGTGGGTGAGCAGGCGGGGATGTTCGGCTTCCAGCTGCCGCAGCCGCGGTAGCAGGGCATCGACGCTGATCTCGCCGGCCTCGCCGGCGGTCACGCCGTGTACGGCCGGGATCGCGAGCCGCCGCGCGGCGACCGGTCCGAAGTGGCGGGCGGCGAAGGCGAGAACGGTCTCGTCCCCGGCCGGCGGCGGCCCGGCGAACGGTTCGGCGAGCAGCCGCAGCTTGGCCGTCGGCGGCAGCAGTGGCGTGGTGAGGACGCCGGCCACAGTGGACGGCAACGGGTCCATCCGGCGTGAGCGCACCAGATAGCGGTGACTGCCGGCCGGGGCGGCCCGGCGTAGTTCGGCGGCGAGTCCGAGCTCCTCGGCGAGCGTCCGGGTGTCGGTGCCGTTGTCGACGAACCCGTTCGGCCCCAGGTCGACGGTG
>NZ_JBFBAD010000160.1:0-21292 GCF_040682075.1 Actinoplanes sp. NPDC051411
GTGTGGTCGAGCGTCTTCATCGCGGTGGCGAACCCGGTGCCCTCGTCGCCGATCATGCGGTCGGCCGGGATGCGTACGTTGTCGAAGTAGACCTCTCGGGTCGGCGAGCCCTTGATGCCCAGCTTCTTCTCCGGCGCGCCGAAGCTGACACCCTCGTCGGACTTCTCGACGACGAAGGCGGAGATGCCCCGCGACCGGGCCGAGGCGTCGGTGGAGGCGAAGACCGTGTAGAACTCGGACACCCCGGCGTTGGTGATCCAGCGCTTCACGCCGTTGAGCACCCAGAAGTCGCCGTCGCGGACGGCCTTGGTGGTCATCGCCGCGGCGTCCGAACCGGCCTCGGGCTCGGACAGGCAGTAGGAGAACATCGCCTCGCCCGACGCGACCTTCGGCAGGTACCTCTCCTTCAGCGACGAGGAGGCCGACAGCAGCAGCGGCATCGTGCCGAGCTTGTTGACCGCTGGGATCAGTGACGACGAGGCGCAGGCCCGGGCCACCTCTTCGATCACGATGGCGGTGGCGAGGGCGTCGGCGCCGGCCCCGCCGTACTCGGCCGGGATGTGCGGCGCGTGGAAGTCGGAGGCGCGCAGCGCGTCGTAGGACGCCTTGGGGAACTCGCCGGTCTCGTCGGCCTCGGCCGCGTGTGGCGCGACCCGGGCGTCGCAGACCTCGCGCACCGCGGCACGGATCGCCTCGTGGTCCTCCGGCAGCTGGTAGACGTCGAAATCACTCATGGCCAAGCCCTTCCGATCGGCGGTCCCGACCGCGATGTTACCGGCGCGTAGCGTGCGCGTGCCAGGGCTCCGCGGTTGTGCGACGGAACACGGGTGATCCTCCTCCGGTGTGACGGAGGTTTCCGTACCTGACCGCGAGGCTGAGCAGTTTCTGTCGTTCTCAGCCCGGCTGAGGCTGTTCTAATGAGGTGTCGGACCGGCATGCTTCAGTCATCCGGATGTGTGGGGCGAGGAGGTTCGGTGGCGCAGGCTGAGGAGCCGCACGGCTACGACGATGACCTGGCCCGGATCGATGCCTCGATCGCGGACCTCAAGAAGCGCGACATCGCCGCGGCCAAGGAGCGCACCCAGATCGCCGCCAAGATCCAGGCGGCCCAGTTCCAGCGCGACATCCTGTCCCACGCCAACACTCAGCAGAAGGCGAAGCGGGCCAAGCCCCGCCGCGGGCGCCGGCCGGCCGACGAGGAGTCCCCGTCCCTGCCGGGAGGCCGGGCGCGATCCGACGCTCCCCCGCCGCTCAGCGGCCGCGCACGGTCCGATGCCCCGCCCCCGCCCAGCGGCCGCCCGAGATCCGATGCCCCGCCCCCGCCCGACGGCCGCCCGAGATCCGACGCCCCGCCCCCGCCCGACGGCCGCCCGAGATCCGATGCCCCGCCGCCGCCCGACGGCCGCCCCCGCGCCGACGCACCGCCGCCACCGAGCGGCGGCACCCGAACGGACGCACCGCCCCCGCCGAGCGGCCAAGCGCGTACGGATGCACCTCCACCGCCCACCGGCCGCAGCCGGACCGAACCGGCCCCACCGCCGCCCCCGCCGGGCGGAAGCCGGCGGCCCGGCGGCGCACCTAACCCCCCACCCGGCCCCTCGGCCCGCGCCGGGAGACGCACAGCGCCCGACTGGGCCGAGCCCGGCACCGCCCACACCGGTCCACCCGGCGTCGCGACCGACGGTGTCACCCTGCTCACCGACGACCCGCCGCCGATCGAGGACCGGTTCGCGCCGCCCCGCCGCCCCGGTTTCGCCACCGCCGAGGTACACCCGCCCGAGGCGTCCCAGCAGTCGGTGCAGAACATCATGCTCGCCATCGGCGCGCTGCTCATCGGCGTGGCCGCGGTCGTGTTCGCCGGCGTCGCGGTCAACAACCCGGTCGCCCGGGCCACGATCCTCTTCGTCGCCGCCCTGATCGCCCTGGTCGCCGCGCCCGGCATCGCCCGCACGGGCCTCAGCTCGACCGCCGAGACGATCTCCGGCGTCGGCCTGGTGCTGCTGCCGCTGGCGCTGTTCGCGCTGCACGGCACCCCGATCGCCGGCGGCGCGGGCGTCTCGTCCCCGCTCTATCTGGGCATCAGCTTCGCGATAACCGCGGTGGCCAGCTTCCTCTATGCCGCCTTCACCCGCCTGAGCGCCCCGCGGTACGCGACGGTCATCGCCGTGCAGCCGGTGCCGCCGCTGCTCGCCTACCCGATGATCCAGAGCGCGGCCGGCTGGGCACTCGCCCTGACCGTCGTGGCGCTGCTCGACCTGCTGCTGCTCACCACCGTGATCCGGGCCGGCCGCCTGGTGCCGCAGTGGCCGATCGGGCGCCCGGTCGCGGCCGACCGCGAGTCGCTGGCCGACGCGGACGAGGCCCGGGCCGCGGGCGAAGCCGACTACACCCGGCGAGACGATCTCGACCCCGAGCCGCGGCCGGAGGCGGCGCCGGAAGAGCCCGACCTGGTCATCCCGGGTCTGTCCGGCCGCCGGCGCCGCTGGTGGGCGCCGAGCCGCATCTTCCCCGGCCCCCGCCCGGCCGGGGCGCCGGCGGCCGGCTCGGTCCCGCTCGCCCCGCCCGCGAGGCCGCCGTCCGCCGACTGGCTGCGCGAGCTGACCTTCGCCCTGCTCTGCCTGGCCGGCGCGGGCGCCCTGCTCTATTCGACCGCCGCGCTGCTGCAGGCCCGGGTCGTGCCCGACGCGCTGCGCTCGGGCCTGGTGCTGGTGCTCGCCGCGGTCACCGCGGTCGCCGCCGCCCGGCTGCTCGACAACCTGATGGCCCGCAACATCACCGGCGGCGTCCTGGTCCTCGCGGTGATCGGCGCCTCGGCCCGCGTCGCCGACGTCGCCTCTCCGCACTGGACGCTGGCGCTGGCCGCCGCCGCGGTGGCTCTCAGCGGCGCGGTCGTCGGCCTGGTGCCGGCCCAGGTGCGCCGCGGCCCCGAGATCGCCTCCTCGGTCGCGCTCGCCCTCATCGGCCTGTTCGTGGGCGTCGCCGCGATCCGCGCCGGCTTCGCCCCGGTGCAGGCGGCACGGCCGATCTGGCGAGCCGACACCGCCGAATACGCGCGTCACATCGCCGAGGCGGCGGGTCCGGCCGGCTGGTTGCTCGCCTTCAGCGCGCTGCTGTTGACGATCGCCGCCGCGCTGGCGCTGCCCCCGGGCGTACGGCATGAGGGCGCCGTGATCGGCGTCGCCCTGACCGCCCTGTCCGTGCCCGCCTCGCTGGGCCTGAAATGGTCGACCGCCCCCTGGCCCCTGGTCCTGGCCGCGATCGCCATCGGCGCCGCCGGCCTGGCCGCCAACACCAAACGCATCGCCGTCACCCACGTGGTCGCGGCCGGGGTCGTCGGCGTGTTCGGGGCCGCCTCCGCCCTCAGCGCCTCCTGGCTGACCGCGGCCGTCTTGACCGCGCTCGCCGGGGCCGGCGTGATGGTCGTGGTGGCCGCCCGGCAGATCCCCATCCGCCTCTACTCCTGGCTGGTCGGCGACTGGGCGGCCGGCGCCGCCGCGCTGGCCCTGCCGGGGGCCGTGGTGACCGGCGCTCTCGCCGTCTCCGACCACGGCGGCGGACCCCCCGCGACCGAGGCCGTGACCGTCCCCGCGCTGGCGCTCGGCTTCCTGGCCGTCGCCGGCACGCTCAGCTACGCCGCCGTGTTCCAGGTCGCCCGGCGCGAGATCAGCCTGCCGTTGACCATCGGCACCGGGCTCGGCGCGGTCTCGCTCGCCCTGGCCGCCCTGCTGGCCAACGGCGCCACCCGCCCCGACATCTGGGTCGGCGCGCTGCTCCTGGTCGCGGCCGGCCTGCTGTTCTCCGCGAAGTCGATCGACAACGGCCGGCGCAGCGACCGGGTGCTCGACGGCCCCGACATCGCCGCCGCGGCCGCCACCGTGGCGATCATCGGCGCGCTGTCCCGGGTCGCCGCACTCGCCTTCCCGAGCGCCCCGCTGGCGGTCGCCGGCATCATGGTGCTGCTGGTCGCGTTCGGCGTGGCCGTGCTGCCGGAAGACTGGCGGCGCGGCCCGGTCCGCGGCCTCGCGGTGGCCGGCGTGGTGGTCGGCGCGCTCGCGGGCTATCTGGCACTGGCCGGCGCGTTCCGCAACCTGGCCTTCCCGGGCGGGCTCTGGGCCGGCGACCTGAGCAACTATTCGACCCACCCGGCCGCCGGGGCCTGGCAGGCCCCGTTCACGCTGGCCATCGTCGCGTTCGCGGCGTCCCTGGCCGCGCCCCGGCCGTGGTCGTTCGACATCTCGGCGCTGTGCGGCGCGCTCGCCGCGATCGGCGCCCCGGCCGCGCTCGGCCTGCCCTGGTGGTCGCCGCTGCTGATCGGCGGCGCGGTCGCGCTGGCCTACGGCGTGGCCTCGGTGATCGCCTCCGACCCGCGGGCCGCCCTGGCCCGGGCCGTCGCGGCCGCCGTCGTCCTGCTCTACGCGGTCGGCGCCGGCCTGGTGCTGCCCTGGTCGACCGGTGTCGGCCTGCTGCTGGTGGTCGCCATCGGCCTGCTGGTGGCCGGGCTCTCGCGCACGCCGGTCGCCTACACCGGCGACGAACTGGCCGACCAGCAGGCGACCATCCGTGGTCTCCCGAGGTTCTGGACGCCGTCGTCGACCGAGGCCGACCTGGCCCGCGACGACACCGGCATGCCCCGGCACCGGGCCCAGATCGGCGGCGCCGCCACCGGCGCGGTCCTGCTCGCGCTGCCCGGCGTGCTCGCCTCGATCGCCGCCGACCAGGGCCGCAACGCCCAGGTCGTGCTGACCGCCGCGCTCGCCGCGTCGGCCCTCGGCCTGGCCCTGCTCGCCCTGGGCGGCCGATACCTGCCGCAATACCTGCCCTGGGCGACCGTCGGCCTGGTGCTCGGCGCGACCGTCACCGCGTTCGCCTCGATCCCGACGCCCTACCCGACCGCCCTCTACGCCGCCACGGCCGCCCTGCTCGGCGTGCTGGCCGAGCTCTACCGCGGCGCCACCCCGGCACCCGGCCTCACGGTGTCCAGCCGCCGGTACACCGCGGAGGGCCGCACCCCCCGCTGGACCACCCGGCGCCCGATCGGGCTGAGCGGCCGCTGGCTGGTCGACCCGGCCACCAGCGCGGTCGTCCTCGCCCTGGTCCCGACCGTCCTCGCCATCTTCTCGATCGCGCCCGCCCTGCGAGCCGCCCTGATCGACCCGCTCGCCCAGGTGCAGCACATCTGGGACGGCCCGATCACGTCACTCGCCCAGCCGTCCCCGGGCTACGTCGACGCGACCAGCGTGCTGGCGATCGTGCTGCTCACCGGGGCGGCCGCGCTGGCCGCGATCGGGTTCGGCGGCAAGGCGTCCGAGTCGGTGCCGGTGATCCTGCCCGGCATCGCGGTGACCCTGCTCATCGCGCCGATCGCCTGGCGGCTGCCGTTCCCGGCCGCGACCACCGCCGCCCTGGCCGTTTTCACCATCGCGATGCTCGGCCTCGCGCTGACCCCGCCGCCGGCCGGCCGGGGTTCACTGCTGCGCACCACCCGCAACGTCGTCTTCGTGATCGGCCTGCTCGCCGGCGGCGCCGGTCTGGCCGGCAGCCTGGCCCAGCAGCGACTGACCCTGTTCACGTTGGGCAGCGCGATCGCGGTCGGCCTGGTCGCCGCGATCGTCGGCCGGAGCCAGTCGGCCCGCGTGCTGGGCTGGCTGTTCGCGGCCGTGATGGGCCAGTTCTTCGTGCTGACCGTGGCGATCGCGGCCGGCCTGGAACGCTCGTGGGCCGCGTTCGGCGTGCTCGCGGTCGGCGCCGCCCTGCTGATCCTGGAGGCCGTACTCCCCCGCCTCGGCCTCCCCCAATACCGCATCGAGGCGATGACGGTCGAGTGGAGCGGCTACGCGTCGGCCCTGCTCGCGGGCGCCCTCGCCTACGACTCACCCGCCCACCTGGCCGCCCTCTTCGCGGCCTGGGGCGCGGTGCTGGGCTTGGCCGCGACCCGGCGCGACCGGCGCGCCAACCAGCGCCGCACCCTCTTCTGGACGGCGGTCGGCTTCGAGATCGTCGGCTGGTGGCTGTTCATCGCGCTGGCCGACGTGGCGGTCCCCGAGGCCTACACGCTGCCGTTCGCCGCGATGGCCCTGCTGGTCGGCATCTTCGAGGCCCGCACCCGGCCCGACCTGAGCAGCTGGGCGGCCTACGGCCCGGCGCTGCTGGCCGCGTTCGTCCCGACCGTCGGCATCGTGGTGGCCAACCACGACAACGAGGTTCGGCAGGTTCTGCTGCTGCTCGGCGCGGTCGGCACCCTGATCGTCGGCTCGATCACCCGCCAGCAGGCCCCGGTGGTGGTCGGCGCCGCGGCGACCGTCATCGCCGCCCTGACCTTCGCGGCGACCCTGGTCGGCCCATGGCTGGTGCTGGTGCCGGTCGGCGTGATCCTGCTCTTCATCGGCGCGACCAGCGAAAGCCGCCGCCGCGCCCAGGAACGCTTCCGCGGCGCCCTGATCAAGATGCGCTGAGCGGTGGGTCGCGCTTTTCAGAAATACGGGATTCGGCCGGGTCCCGTATCCACAGTCCGCTCTGATTGCCACTCAATCCCCCTGCACCCGTTCCGGCCGGATCGGCGCCCGCTCTTCAGGTTCGGTTCGCCCCACTCCGGCGCCTGCTCCTGGCGCTGCGGCCATAATCGTCGCGGGCCGGCTCACCGGCCCGTCCTGGACGACGACGTCATACCTCGGGGTTCCTGATTCTCGGCGTCACCTCGCCGGTCGGCGCGAGAGGGATCCGTCGAGGATGGAGTGCCGCGGTCGCGACCCTCGGGCAGCCGACCCCATAAGTCGATCAGGGAGGACGAGCGACCAACCACTTCCTGGATTCCGCAAAACCTTCGGTGGGCCCCGCTCGTTTCGTCCCCATAGCCCCCTTGAAGTCGTGAGCAGACCGCCCGCGCAGTTGCCGCCAACCCGATTTGGCAGCATTGATCGGCCTGCTCGCCGTCCTCGAAGGAGAAATCTGGGCGGGCGAGGTCTCACCGCATCTACGCGACCGGATCGGGCAGCGGCTGGCGCGGGAGTCGCTCGCCGAGTCGAGCCCGACCGAGAGGCAGTTGCGGCAGGCGATCAGCGACCTCAACCATCGACTCCGGCACGCCCTGGGCGAGTACGACGAGCTGCCGTCACCCCTGCCGGTGCCGGAGTAGCCACCACCGAGGCGCACACAACGGCCGTGCAGACGAGGTCGAAGGCGGCTTGGAATGGGACGCCGGGCTTCTCGCAACGGGTGGCCGGCCCGCGCCGGTGGAAGCCGCGTGACGAGCACGACCGGTCGCCGGTCAACGATTTTGAATCTTGGTGGTCAGCCCGCCACGGGACCGGCCAATGCCCTCGCGTACCCGCGTCTGGTCGATGTCGAGCCCCTTCAGAGGCCCCAGCGCCGTGCTGGTGGGCCCGCCCGAGCGTGGCATCAATCTGGGCGTCTCAGTCGATATCGTCGTCGAGTTCGGCAAGCATGACCAGTTGGGCTTCAGCCCCGCCCAGGTGCAGGCGGCAGCCCACCGACGCAACCGTCGATACGGGTTCTTCCAAGGCCCGTAGCGTTCCGAGGTCGCCCTCTCAACGCGCCATCTCGTCCCCGGTGAATGGCTTCCGCTTCGACTCGGCTGAGTGTCTACGAGGTGGTCATGCGCGGCAGCAGCCCCCGCACCACGTCGACGCTCGGGTTGATGAACGAGCGGTCGCCCGCGATCACCGTCGGCACCGTCTCGTCGCCGCCGGTGACCTCGCGGACCGACGCCGCGCCCTCCGGGTCGGCCCAGATGTCGACCCACAACAGGTGCCGGGCGTCGCGGCCCAGTTTGGCCCGCAGCCGCATGCAGTAGGGGCAGCCCGGTCGCCAGTAGACGATCGGCCGGCCGTCGTCGTCGCTGGCCACCCGGGCCGCCTCGTCGGTCATCGGGCGCGGAAACGCGCGCGGCGACAGCACAGCTGCCGCGATCAGGAGAAACACGAAGACGCCGATGGCTGTCCACCGGGAACCGGCCACCGCCTCGAAGCCGCCGATCACCACGGCCGCGGCGACCAGCAGGAGGCTCGAGCCCCAACGCCGCATCACGACCCGAGCCTAACGCCCCGTCAGCTCATCAGGCGATCACGGAGGGCGGCGTCCTTCTCGGCGACCATCTTCTCGAGCCCGGCCTGGAAGGCGACCATCCGGGCGCGCAGCGAGGCGTCGGCCGCCCCCAGGATGCGTACCGCGAGCAGCCCCGCGTTGCGCGCCCCGCCGATCGACACGGTGGCCACCGGGACGCCGGCCGGCATCTGCACGATCGAGAGCAGCGAGTCCATGCCGTCGAGGTGCTTGAGCGGCACCGGCACGCCGATCACCGGCAGCGGCGTCAGCGCCGCGACCATGCCCGGCAGGTGGGCCGCTCCGCCCGCACCGGTGATGATCACGCGGAGGCCCCGGTCGGCCGCGCTTTCGGCGTAGGAAACCATCTTGTGGACCGTGCGGTGCGCCGACACCACGCCGACCTCGAACGGCACCTCGAACTCGGCCAGCGCGACCGCGGCCGCCTCCATCGTGGACCAGTCCGAGTCGCTGCCCATGATGATGCCGACGGCGGGAGCGGGTGCCATCATTCGCCTTCCTGAAGCCACTGGGCGGCCCGGGCCGCGCGGGCCCGCACCGAGGTCATGTCGTCGCCGAGCACCGTGACGTGCCCGATCTTGCGGCCCGGCCGCGCCTGCTTGCCGTAGAGGTGCACGCGGGCGCCCGGGTCTTCGGCGAACAGGTGGTGCAGCCGCTCGTCGATCGAGATGCCGCCGGGCTCGCCGCCGAGCACGTTGGCCATCACCACGGCCGGGGCGGTCAGCGTGGTCTCGCCCATCGGGTAGTCGAGCACCGCCCGCAGGTGCTGCTCGAACTGGGAGGTGCGGGCCCCCTCGATCGTCCAGTGGCCGGAGTTGTGGGGGCGCATCGCCAGTTCGTTGACCACGATGCCGGCGTCGGTCTCGAACAGCTCGACGGCGAGGAGCCCGACCACGCCGAGCTCGTTGGCCAGGTCGATCGCCAGCTGCTGCGCCTGCAGCGCCCGGGCCTCGGAGAGGCCCGGCGCGGGCGCCAGAACCTCGACACAGATGCCGTCCCGCTGCACGGTTTCGACAATCGGGTACGCCGCGACCTGCCCGAACGGCGACCGGGCGACCAGCGCCGCCAACTCCCGGCGAAGCGGCACCCGCTCCTCGACGATCAGCGGCGTGCCGCTCTCGACCAGCTCCCACGCCGATGAGGGCGAGGAGAGCATCCACACGCCCTTGCCGTCGTATCCCCCGCGGGTCGCCTTGGCCACCACCGGCCAGGCACCGCCGGCGAAGGTTTCGACGTCGGCGAGCGAAGTGACGTGCCCCCACCGCGGCACCGGCGCGCCGAGCTCGCCCAGACGCTCCCGCATCATGCCCTTGTCCTGCGCGAACACCAGCGCCCGCGACCCGGGGAAAATCTTGACGCCTTCGGCTTCGAGCGCCTCGATGTGGGCCGTCGGCACGTGCTCGTGGTCGAAGGTGACCGCCTCGCAGCCCTTGGCGAACTCTCGCAGGGCGGCCAGATCGGTGTGTTCCCCGATCCGCACGTCACTGGCGACGAGCGCCGCGCTGTCGTCCGCCGACACACTCAACACCCGCAGCGACTGACCAAGGGAGATCGCGGCCTGGTGCGTCATGCGAGCCAACTGGCCGCCGCCCACCATGCCGACCACGGGCAGACCGGTTCGAATATCCATCGTCCGCCCAGCGTAGTGCGCCGACCGCCCGACGTGCGACAGCTAGGCACAGGACAAGTAGGATATCGGGAGGAACGACGCCGGTTATTGGAGGCTTCCGCCGCGCGGCTCATGCCGTCAGGCGGGCGATCAGCTCCTCGGGCGTCGTGACCGGGCGGTCGCAGACGAAGCCGCGACACACGTAGGCCGCCGCCGCACCGTCGATGAACGGCCGGTCGGCCAGCAGCGGCACCCCCGGCTGGTCCGGGCGACCGGCCACGAGCACGCTTCCCGGCGGGGCATGCCGCCGGGCGGCGGCGACGAGGGGGTCACTCTCCGGCGACTCGGTCGCGATCGCTATTTCGTACGGTCCGGAGAGTGCCGCCTCGGCGACGGTTGCCGCATAGCCCGCGAAGCGCGGGTGTCCCCCGATCAGCGGCCCGACCGTGGCCAGCGCCGCGTCGGCCGCCTCGCGATAGGCGGTCTCGCCGCTCAGCGCCGCATAGCCGACGAGGGCCGCGCAGAGGGCGGACTGGCCGGACGGTGTGGCGTTGTCGGTCGGGTCGGCCGGGCGGGTGACCAGGCGTTCCGCGTCGTCGGCGGTGTCGTAGAAGCCGCCCGCCCCGGTGCCGAAGTGGGCCAGTGCCACGTCGAGCAGTTCCTTGGCCAGGGTCAGCCAGCGCCCGTCGAGGGTGAGCTGGTGCACGGCCAGGAACGCCTCGGCCACGCAGCCGTAGTCGTCGAGCACGCCGGCCGGAGTGCCGACCACGCCGTCGCGGGAGACCCGCCGCAGCCGCCCGTCGACCAGATGGCGCTCGGCGAGCACCTCGGCCAGCGCCACCGCCGCCTCCCGTGACGCCGGGGCGTCGTGGGAGGCCAGCGCCGTGATCGCCAGCCCGTTCCAGGAGGCGACCACCTTGTCGTCGCGGGCCGGCTGCGGCCGCCGGGCGCGCGCGGCGAGCAGCCGGGCGCGAACGTCCTCCCACCGCTTGACCAGGTCGGGAGCCGCCGCGTCGATGTCGCGGGCGAGCACCAGCACGCTGCTGCCGTGTTCGAATGTGCCGGCCGGGGTGACGTTGAACAGGTCGGCCGCCCAGGTGCCGTCCTCCTCGCCCAGTTCCTCGATCAGCTGGGCCGGCGTCCACGCGTAGGTCAGCCCTTCGACGCCCTCGGTGTCGGCGTCGAGGGCCGACGCCAGCCCGCCGGCCGGGGTCGCCAGGTCGCGCAGCATGAACGCGGCCGTCTCGTCGGCGATCCGCCGGGCGAACGGGTCGTCGGTGAGGCGCGCGACCTGCGTGTATGCCCGTAGGAGCAGCGCGTTGTCGTACAGCATCTTCTCGAAGTGCGGCACGGTCCACGTCGCGTCGACCGCGTAGCGGGCGAACCCGCCGGCCAGCTGGTCGTAGATGCCGCCGCGGCCCATCGCCTCGATCGTGTGCCGCACGATCTCCAGGGACGCGGCCGACCCGGTGCGCTGGTGGTGCCGCAGCAGGAAGAGCAGGTTCATGTGGGGCGGAAACTTGGGTGCCCCGCCGAAGCCGCCGCGCAGCTGGTCGTGCTCCTTGGCCAGCCCGGACGCCGCCGCCTCCAGGAGCTCGGCCGAGATCGGCGCGGTCGGGCCGCCGACCAGCTGGGCCCCGCCGATCGCCTCGACGACCCGGGCACCCTGCTCGACGATCTCGGCGCGCTGCTCCCGCCAGGCTTTGCCGATCGCGCCGAGCAGCTGCCGGAAGTTGGCCTTCGGGAAGTACGTCCCGCAGAAGAACGGATCGCCGTCCGGCGTCGCGAACACGGTCATCGGCCAGCCGCCCTGCCCGGTCATCGCCTGGGTGGCGGTCATGTAGACGGCGTCGACGTCGGGCCGCTCCTCACGGTCCACCTTGATCGCGACGAAGCCCTCATTCATCTGCCGGGCGACCGTCTCGTCCTCGAACGACTCGTGCGCCATCACGTGACACCAGTGGCAGGCCGCGTAGCCGACCGAGATCAGCACCGGCACGTCGCGCCGCCGTGCTTCCTCGAACGCCTCGTCGCTCCACGGCCACCAGTCCACCGGATTCTCGGCATGCTGGAGCAGATACGGCGAGGTCGCAGCGCCCAATCGGTTCACGTTGGCCAGCCTCTCACATCGGGAAGCGCCGATATCCACATTCAGAAGCCGCTATCCCGGCCACCTGATTTATACATACTCCGCTCATGGGCAAATCAGGGGGCGGCGCAGATTGCCCGGTTTGCCCGTTTCATGCGCTCCAGTCGACTGAGCCCATCAGCCTTTCAGAAAACGTGGCGAGGGAATGCGCCGACGCGAGGCGTCAGATACCGATCCAACGATCACGGTCGACCTCAGCGACGCCGCGGAATCCGGCAATATGTCCGTCTCAACACAGTGCGCGGGCCGCGCTCCTGAGCGGGCTGCTCGCCGCTGGTTCCGCTGGCCCGTCCCGCCGCTGCTCGGCGCCTGGCTGGCCGGATACCTGCTCCCCGAGAGCAGATCAAGTAGCCGTCGTCCACCCATCTGTCGCTGTCGGTGTCGCCCGCTGGCGCTCTGGGAAAACGTGCTGCGGCTGCATGGTGCGCTCGGCGGCCTGCATCACCCGCAGCAGCTGGTTTCCGAGGCCGTAGCGGACGCCTCCGCGGACCGGCCGCCGCCCGGCTACGGCGAGGATCAATACGCCGGCCGGAAATCCGGGGTGAGGAGGTGACCGCCAATGGACGCTGGCCCGGATCGTGGCGTTGATCGCGACGATGTTCCACCTGCGGGTAGGTGTCACGCCGGTGGTGAAGGTGACCGCCGAGGGCACGGTGCGGGTGTCGCCGGCCCTGCCACCCAGTCCGCCGACTACCGCACCCTGCTCCGTCGCGGCCGGGCCCCTACAGCGGTTAAGAGTCCTCGGCCGCGGATTTCAGCGCGGCGTCACCAGCGGTGTACTGAGCTTCGACGGCGGCGCGGTTCTGGGCCAGGACGGCATCGGCCATCGCACCGCTGAAAGTCTCCTCGTTCACCAGGCGGGTGCCGCCGTCCTCCGGAACAAGAGTGAAGCGGTGGTGGCCGTAGAACGTCTTGGGATCGCCGCCCTGCCAAGCGAGGACCGAGGGTTCGTCCACCTCGGTCACGGTTACGGTGAACTCGAGTTCGGCCGCCGTCCCGCCGTTCGTCCGCAGACGGAGCAGGGACCCGACGGTGAGCGTCGCGTCGGAGTCCAAGACTTCCATGTTCGGGTGCCAGACCCGATAACCCGGCAGGTCGACCAGGATTTCCCACACTCGCGAGGGCGGGGCGGCGATCGGTGTGATGATCCGTACGGAAGGCTGCATAGCCGGGAAACGTAGTGGATCACAGCGGTACAGTCAGCCGAGTTCCTTTGATCGAGGAGCACCTGCGAGATGCCAACCTCCCACTCCTCATCTCATGGGTTGAGCTCGGGTGCGCAGGAGGGTAGCTGGTAGACACGCAGCCCACGACCGAGCCGCGATCGCCGAGCGCGCCGGCGCGCCCAGGTGGTGGCCTTGGGCTGCTTACGGCCGCACTCGCTCTCGCCGGGCCCGTTCCACCTCGTCAACGCCGCACCATCGCCGGATCGCATGCAATCAGCAGAGCCGACACCTACGTACTCGGACGATCACCCGCAAGCCTCACAGCGGATCTACACCAGACCCCAACCCGAAGGGTGTCAAGAACGGATCTCGTGCTGGAGTATTAGCTGGCGGGATCTGCACCCGGTTGCTGGCCAAATCGATGTCGTGCCATATCATTGCGTGCGCGGGGAACGGCTTCGCACGAGAGGTTGCAATGGGCATCGAAGTTATCGGCGCAGGATTTGGCCGTACCGGAACATTATCTCTCCGAGCGGCGTTGGAGACGCTTGGTTTCGGGCCGTGTCACCACATGGTTGATGTGATTACAAAGCCTAGGCAGATGCCACTTTGGCAAGAAGCGTTCGCTAGTGACCCGGTGGACGTTCGCAGTGTTTTCGACGGATATCGGGCGACGGTGGACTTCCCCGGATGCGCGTTCTGGCGTGAGCAGTTGGAAGCGTGGCCTGAGGCGAAGGTGGTGCTGACGGTTCGGGACCCGCACAGCTGGTACCGAAGCGCCAAGCGCACCATTTTCGCCCTACCTGAACCGCCGCCGCAGTCCGGGGATCCGGATCCGGACGCCATCGCGTTCGGCCGTTTCACGTTCGAGGAGCTGTTGCCTCGCATCTTTGACTTCGGCGACGACCGGCCATTGAATGAGATGGACGAGGATGAGGCCGTTGGGGTCTTCAATCGGCACATCGCCGAGGTAAAAGCAACGGTGCCAGCCGATAAATTGTTGGTATACAGGGTGAGTGAGGGTTGGCAGCCACTCTGTGACTTCCTCGACGTGCCGGTCCCTGATGAACAGTTCCCCCACGTCAACGAATCGGGCGACTTCGGGGAGCTTTCGAAGGTGCTGTTCGCGGAGCGTCAGCGGGCGTTAGCCGCCGAGCGGGCTGGGGCCGGCGAAAAGGTGTAGACCTTCCGCTGATCGGTGTCTTGCTACCAGGTGACCGTCCCGGTGCGGACTGTGGTAATTGTCGACGGGGTGTGGGTGTTCGCCCACCGCCGACCCGGACGCCCGTGGGTACTTGATGCGCCTGGGAGTCGGCGGGGTAGGTATCCCGGCATGCCGATGCCGGTGCGCTGGTCGATCGTCTCGGCCAGCGCACCGGCGTCTGCTGTCGGTTGCTCAGGAACATCTATTGATAAAAGCCGTCTGTCACCCAGTAGAGATTGCCGTCGACACAGCCGACGAAGTATCCGGCGGGGTTGAGCGCCGGGCCGTAGGCACCGCTCGGAATCGGCGCGAAATCGGGGAGGCCGGTGCTGGCGTCTGTGGCTGTGGCGGTCGTGGACGCAGCGGCGATTCCGACGCCGGCGTAGCTGACCGCTGCGGTGGCCCCGCAACGGTCGCGGCTCGCCTCATGAAGGTGCGGCGATCCGAGCTCCACTACGGGCCGGCACGCGAAGGCGGCCGGCTCAGCCGGCGGCCTCGACGATGAGGTCGGCCAACGTGGCCGCCTCGGGAATGGCGACGGTGTGCGAGCCGCCGGCCAGCTCGATCGTCTTGCGGGAGCCGGCCCTCTCGGCCATGAACCGATGAGCTTCCACCGGAATGTTCAGGTCGTCGCTGCCGAACAGGAACCAGCTGGGCAACGACTTCCAGGCCGGCTCGCCCGACTCCTCGTTCAGCGCCGCGTCGGTGATCGGCCGCTGGGTCACGGCCATGACGGCGGCGGCGTCGGCCGGCGAGTCGGCGGCGAACTGGTGGTGGTAACGCTCCTGCTTGATGTACAAGTCCGACGTGCCGTCCGGCAGCTTGACGGGCCGCAGCGTGTCGCCGAGCGAGCTGCCCGGGAACCGGCCGGCCAACGCGGCTGCGCTCTCACCGGCGTCTGGTGCGAACGCGCCGACGTAGACGAGCGCCTTGACAGCCGGGTTGCCGACGGCGGCGTTGGTGATGAGCATGCCACCGTACGAGTGACCGACCAGGACAACATCACCGCTGACGCCACCCAGGGTGGATCGCAGGTAGTCGCTGTCGCTGCCGACACCCCGCAGCGGGTTGGCGACCGCGAGAACCGGGAAACCTGCATCACGCAGGCGCTGGATGACGCCATTCCAGCTTGCCGACTCGGCGAAAGCTCCGTGGACGAGCACGATCACGGGCTTACTCATGACTACCTCCAAGAACGTTGTGTCGACATGGTGATCACACGCGCCGTGCTCTTGCATCTGTCGAATGACGGTGCCGGCGGGCGAGTCCGGAATTCAGGTCCCTTAGGAGGCGTCTGATTCGGATACTTTGTACGTTGTGGCGGCGAGAAGTACCGTCTTGAAGGCGGCCTGCTCCGTGTCGCGGGCGCGCCGGAAAGTTGCGCCGCGGTGAGCAGCCTGCCGAGCTCTTACGCCCCCGTCGCCGTTCTAGTAGCTGCGCGGATGACACAGGAGGCCGGGCCTCAATCCCGGTCGGTGGCCCGGCGCCGGATCGCCTCGTTGTGGGCGATTTCTTCCTCGGTCAGCGGCGCCTGCAGGTTGCCGTCGGCGTCGAGCCCGGTCGGTGTCGGTCAGCGTGAGACTCGGCGGATCATGCACGGCCGAAGGCGAGGCCGGATCGCGACCGGCCGGCGACGAGTCGCGGCGGAGCTTCCGCAGTGGCAGCGAATCGCCGGCCGGGCGGGCCGGCCGCGGCGTGCCCACGCACCGCGTCGGCCGGGAACTGGACGGCCTCCGAACTCGTGAACGGCACTCTAATCAAAACGGGCAAGTTCAGGAGGCGTCGTCCGCCCGCAGGGGGACGATCTCGGCGTCCTGGGCGGCCTCGTTGAGCCGGATCAGGGCGGAGACGATGCGGTCGGGCGGCATCGGCTTGCAGAAGTGGTAGCCCTGCGCGGTCGGGCAGTTCAGCGCCATCAGCGCGGCCCGTTGCTCGGTGGTTTCGACACCTTCGGCGACCACGCGTACGCCGAGACGGGAACCGAGTTCGACCGCGCCCCGCACGACCGCCTCGGCCGCCGGCAGGTCGATCATGTCGTCCACGAAGGACCGGTCGATCTTGATCTCGTCGACCGGCACCCGGGTCACTATCGCCAGCGACGAATAGCCGGTGCCGAAGTCGTCCAGGGACAGCTGGATACCGCTGTCGCGCAGCTCGCCCAGCACGTCGTCGACGATGTCCTGCTCGCTGACCGCCACCGACTCGGTGATCTCCAGGACCAGGCTCGACGCGGGCATGCGGTGCCGGCGCAGCGCGTCGGCGACCTGGGCCGGGAAGGTCGGGTCGAGCAGGCTGCGGGCGGCCACGTTGACCGACACCGGCAGGTCGACACCGGCCTCGGTCCACTCGGCGGCCGTCGACAGGGCCAGGTCGAGAACCCGGCGGGTGAACGGCCCCAGCAGTTCGGTGTGCTCGACCGTGCGGATGAAGTCGCCCGGCGAGAGCTGTCCGCGCCGCGGGTGCTTCCAGCGGACCAGCGCCTCGACCCCGGTCGGCGCCGCGGTGATCAGGTCGACCGCCGGCTGCATGTGCAGCACTACCTGGTCGTCGGCGGCGAGAGCGTCCCGCAGCTCGGCCAGCAGCGCCAGACCGTCGGTGGTGACCGCGTCCTGGCCGCTGTCGTACGTCGCGACCGCCACCTCGTCGTCCTTGGCCTGGTCGAGCGCGAGGGAGGCCCGCCGCACCAGCTCGACCATGTCGGTCCGCCCGGCCGGTGTCACCGCGACCCCGACCGCGACCTCGACCGCGAGTCGGACGCTGGACACCTCCATCGGCTGCGACAGTTCCTCCACCACCTCGCGGGCCCGGCGCAACGCCTGGGTCAGGCCGGTGCCGGCCGCGTCGGCCAGCGTCGGCAGATGGGGTACGAGCAGCGCGAACTCGTCGTCGCCGATGCGCGCCACCAGCTCGCCTTCGCGGGACAGGGCGGCCAGCCGTTCGGCGACCACCTTGAGCACCTCGTCGCCGCAGCGGTGCCCGAGCGTGCCGTTCACCTCGCGGAAGTCGTTGACGTCGAGCAGGAGCAGGGCGAGCGGCTTCTCCCGTTCGAGCGCCCGGGCGATCCGGTCGCCCTCGGAGACCAGGGTGGTGCGGTTCTTCAGCCCGGTGAGCAGGTCGTGCACGGCCTCGAATTCGACGCGCTTCTCCAGCGCGGCGACCCGCGCACGGCCCGCCGCGTCGTGCAGCGCCCCGGCGAGCGCGTCGCCGTACGCCGAGATCGCGGCCTCGTCCCGGGGCACCGGCAGCGTCGGTTCGGAGAGCCAGACGGTCAGCTCGCCGATCACCTCGCCGGCCACGGCCATCGTGCGGGTGATCGCCGGGCCGGGGAGTCCGGCGGCCGGGTTTTCGACCCCGGGGCCGTCCTCGGCGTAGCGGGTCATGGCGTCCTCGCCGCGTACCTCGATCTCGGCGCGCCGGGCGCCGAAGACCGTGAGGGCACCGTTGAGCCCGGCCGTGGCGACGTCGGCGACGGCGCCGCCGGGCAGCGCGGCGGTCGCCTCGGCGAACGCCTCCCAGAGGCGGCGCTCTTCCTCGGCCCGCAGGTGGAAGCGGTAGCTGCGCTGCAGCAGCCAGAGGAACGGCACGAACGCGACCAGCCAGAGCGGCTGGCGGATCAGGGCGAACACGGCGCCGACGCCGATGATTACGTTGCCAACGAAGATCGGAACCTTCGCGTAGGGCACGCGGGCGAGGATCTGCCGGGTGTCGGCGTCGCGGTGCAACCGGAGCGTGATCACGGCGAGCGCGAAGGTGATCGCGAGATAGACGGCGGCGCCCACGGTCAGGCCGAGCTGCATGCGCACGCTGACCGTCCCGGCGTGGCCGGCGATCAGCGAGGTCGCGACGGCGGCGCCGGTCGAGCCGAGACTGAGCGACGCGGTGAGGTGGGCCACGTCGGCGACGTTGCGGTGCTCGTTGAGCCAGGAGAGCGCGGCCCAGGCGATCGATGCGCCGGCCAGGGTCGCGAGCGGCAGCCAGCCGGGCGGCGCCACGATGAAGCCGATGATGAAGGCAGCCTCACCCCAGGCGACCGACACCACGCCCCGGCCGAGCCGGAAGCGCAGACGGGCCAGCTGGGCGACGGCCGCGAGGGCGGTGGCGACTAGCACACCGATGACGGCCGGGAATGGACGGCCGGAGGGAAGCGGGGCCGGGATCAGGGTGCCGCCAACAGCGATTAGAACAGCCGCTCCGACAATTACCGCGGTAAGGAGCCTAACTGCTTTCGGTCGTCCACCAAGGCCGATCACATCGATCCACGATCGACGCGCCTCGGGCTGGCTCACGGGCGGTGCGCTCATGAGTTCCCCCAGTTCATGAGCGGCACTCGCGGATGCACGTGCATCTGCAGTGGAGAATGCCGAGGGCGAGGAATGGTCATTTTCAACGCCCCCTTCCGCACAGGGTCAAGGGGCGGTAAAGCCCCCCGGCCGGAAGGCTAAATCAATCCCGATGAACGCAACAGGGGTAGATGAAGGACGCGCGTCACCTATCAGTCAGACGAATACCCTGCGTTCCGACGCGCGCGACGCTTCGACGGCCTTCGACGTGGTCAGATGTGCCGCTCGTCGCGGTCGGCCGAGGCTACGTCACCCTCAGTATTGTCGGCCGTGACCTCGTCTTCCGTACCCTCGTCCGGGGTCACCGATCGAGGTTGCTCGACGTTGCGAGGGGTCGTCCCGGCGGCCGGACGGTCGAGATCGGCGTTCAGCCGGGCAATCTCAGCTTCACGCTGCGTCTGCTCGGGAGAGGAAAAACTGTCGGGAAGCCGACGCAAGCGCTTGTTCATATTGCGAATGAGCAGAACTGTTGCTATGCACAGCAACACGATCACGAGGAGGCCCATCGGCCCGGCGAGGCCGCCGGACCGGGTGTCGCCGAAGTTGTTGACCGCGAAAGTGCCCATGCTCAGCAGCCTACTGCCCCCGGCGCCCGCCGATCAGCGGGCGTCGACCGGTTCGCGAATCCCGGCAAACAGGTCGGACTCGGGCACCGGGCTGTCGACCAGCGACCGCGCGAGCTCGAAATCCTCGGTCGGCCACACCTTCTGCTGGAGCTCGAGCGGGATGCGGAACCAGAAGCCGTCCGGGTCGACCTGGGTGGCGTGGGCCCGCAGCGCCTCGTCGCGGACCTCGAAGTATTCGCCGCACTCGACCCGCGTGGTGATCTTGTCGCCGCGGTCCGGACGCTCCTCGCTCTTCTCCAGCCACTCCGTGTAGGGCGACTCGAGGCCGGCCGCCAGCATGCCCTCGTGCAGCGCGAGCATGCGGGCCCGGGTCCACCCGGAGTTGTAGTAGAGCTTGCTCGGCTGCCACGGCTCGCCGAGCTCGGGGTGGTAGTCGGGGTCGCCGGCCCGCTCGAACGCGATCACCGACACCTTGTGGCACATGATGTGGTCGGGGTGCGGATAGCCGCCGTTCTCGTCATAGGTCGTCATGACGTGCGGCCGGAACTCGCGGATCAGCCTGATCAGCGGCAGGGCGCCCTCTTCCGGGTCGACCATGCCGAAGCAGCCG
Source organism: Actinoplanes sp. NPDC051411 (assembly GCF_040682075.1). Lineage (NCBI taxonomy): Bacteria > Bacillati > Actinomycetota > Actinomycetes > Micromonosporales > Micromonosporaceae > Actinoplanes > Actinoplanes sp. NPDC051411. The sequence goes on from NZ_JBFBAD010000160.1 coordinate 19,724, forward strand.
TCGGGCAGCGGCGGCAGCGGGTCACCCTCGGGCAGCCCCGAGTCGACGAAGCCCAGCCAGGCCTGCTCGATGCCGAGGATCTCGCGCGCCCGGGCCATCTCGGCCCGCCGGATGTTGGCGATGTCGGCCAGCACCTCGGGACGCTCCATTTTCGGGTTGAGCACGCTGCCGCGCTCACCGCCGGTGCAGGTGGCGACCAGCACCTTGACTCCCTCGGCCACATAACGGGCCGTGGTCGCCGCGCCCTTGCTCGACTCGTCGTCGGGGTGCGCGTGCACTGCCATGAGCCGCAACTGCTCCGTCACCGAAAACTCCCTGCTCCCCCGACCCCGCCGAAGGCGGCTGGGACTGGCTGCGAAGATGGACTCTGCCATTCTGGCCGATCCCACCGACAACAAACGCACGAGAGGTCGTCACGTGAGCGAGACGCGCGCCACAACCACGGCCGGCACGACACCTGTCTTCCCGCCCGGCCGTTACGGCCGCCGCCGCGAGGGCCGGCGCCGGCCCTTCGTGCCAGTGATCATCCTGGCCGTGGTCATCGCCGCCTCGCTGGCCGTGACGGTGAAGCTCTACCAGCAGTTCGGCCAGACGGCCTACCAGGCGCAGATCGTCGGATGGGACCCGCCGACCAACTCCCAGATCCTGATCCACTTCACGGTCACGGTGCCGGCCGGGGCGCCCGCCAAGTGCGCGCTCGAGGCCCGCGACTACGGCGGCAACGTGCTCGGCGACCGTGACGTGGTGGTGCGGCCGGCCGGCGACGGCACCTCGATCGACGCCAAGGAAGCGGTCACGACCACGGCGAAGGCGTCGGCCGGTTACGTGCTCGGTTGTCAAGCAGCCGACTAGCGGACCCCTCGGGCGCCCGGAATGGTGCAAGATCGAGCAATCCAGGCGCGGTGCGTACCGCTGGTAAGCTTGGTGATTCGCTCCGTTCAGCACAGCGGCACCAACACAGGCACAACGAGGCTGAGCGGACGCACTGATCTTGAAACTGCCCCGTTCCAGCAAGGAGATCGACCGTGTCCAGTTCCGAGGCGCAGAAGACCTGGCTTTCGCAGGACGCCTACGACCGGTTGCAGGCCGAGCTCGACGACTTGATCGCCGCCCGGCCGGCGGTCGCCGCCGAGATCAACGCCCGCCGCGAAGAGGGCGATCTGCGGGAGAACGGTGGTTATCACGCCGCCCGCGAGGAGCAGGGCAAGCAGGAGCACCGCATTCAATACCTCAAGGAGTTCCTGCGTAACGCCGAGGTCGGAGAGGTGCAGACGGCCGACGAGGTCACGCCCGGCTCGGTCGTCACGATCTACTTCGACGAGGACAACACCGACACCGAGACGTTCCTGCTCGGCTCGCGTGAGATCGCCTCGACGACCGACCTCACGGTCTACAGCCCCGAGTCGGCACTCGGCAAGGCCATCCTCGGCGCCGCCGCCGGCCAGGCGGTCACCTACACGGCGCCGAGCGGCGCCGACATCAAGGTCACCGTGGTCAAGTTCGGCCCCTTCGAGGGCTGAGCTCTTTTTCCGTACGCCGGGGGCGGCGCACCGGAAGGAGGGTGCGCCC